>CAYRXL010000005.1:4814-12432 GCA_964428295.1 uncultured Alphaproteobacteria bacterium | reverse complement strand
ATAATCAGAAGGCTTTGTTCCCAAATTCCAATCCTTGTATGCTGCTATTGTTAGTGGAACAAATTTATTTCCAAATACATAATTATGAATAGGAACGAGGGTTATAGTAGATGCTCCTAGAAAAAGTGGTATTATCATTTTCCAGTTTATTTTTGATATAATAAAGAGTGTCAATAATGCTATGAGTACAATAGCTCCCAGAGCTATATTTGCTCTAATACCAATTGAAAATGAGAAAAGAAGACCCATTAGAAAAAATAATTCAGGATTGACTTGTTTTTTGTTTAGAATATATGATTCCTTATTGACTACATTTACAAAAAGAGATGTGGCAGTGAAAAATGCTAGGTATGAAAGTGGCTCAGCAAAACCTCTTACGCTTAGTTTGGCATAGTAGTAATGAAAAAATCCAAACGATTCAAATACTGGTATAAATAGCCAGAGTATGATTAAATTAAAAGACCATTTTTTTCCAACTAAATTTTTCAATAATGAGTACATGGTAAAAGGTAGCAATGATACTGTAATTACTGGGATCCATGGAGCTTCCCCAAATAGGAAATAATTTAGTACCCATATGTATCTATACCAAGGCATTAAATCGTAAATTGGCTCTCCTCCTTCTAGAGCACTCCAAAAGTCTTTTTCTATAATTTTGTCAGTAATAATATGTGCAAAATGTGCGTAAGTTAATCCATCATTCCCTCCTTCAAAAAGTAAAAATTTATTTATTATGAGAGGGGAATGCAAATACATTAATAAAAGGGAGAACAAGAAAGAGAAAAAAATAAATGATGATTTTCTATAATTTATATTTTCAAATAATAAAAATATGATTCCATAGCAACAAATTAATTTTATTAAGATCTTTACAGCATGTAATATTTCATATTTTATTGGCAATACTACTTCAAAGTTCAATGGATCCTTTCTTGAAGATTCTACTAACCAGAGTATGAGATCGTTGTCAGAAAAATATAATTTGTTAGTGTATTCACAAGCTTTTTCATAATTGTAACTAATTTGTAGAGATCCTTCAGAGTTTAATTTAAATAGTTTTCCTTTCCAGCATATTTTTGTTTCAGGATTATTAGCTAAAATTTTTGGTATCATATATTTTACAAAAAAAGGTAAATTATTTCTGGCGGGTTCTTGAGTACCCCAAGCATTGTAATTTCCATCGTTGAAAGCTCCTAGTTCTAGTTGATACCTATTTTTCCATTTTATAGATTCAAGTTTCTTTTTTGTATTGTCGCTAGAGAAAATGTTTTCAACTGGATAGTCGAATAGCTTTTTGTCTGGAGCTGAAATAGATTTCGGAAAACTAAATATAAATTCTTCATTAAGATGATTGTACACTTCACTTGGAAGGTTTTTAGCAAAAACACTATTATCATATTTTTGCCCTCCAATAAACACATTAGCCTGTTCCACCATTAAAGGAGTTTTCATTAGAAAACTTGATAATAGTGCGCTTGAAGAGAGAATAATAGCTAGTGTCCACTTTTTCTTATTTTCAGTTAGTTTTCCACTTAGACTAAATGATAGAAAGGTTGCCCAAGCTATTAATGAAAACCAACTATTGCAGTAAAATCCCAGACTTAGTGTGAATAATAATATTACAAAGGAATACTTTAATATTTCAAATTTCATTGAGTTCCTATAAAAGATAATTTTGTTATTTCATTAAACTTATAATAGTATATAGGTTGAAATGCAAAAAAACGAAAAACTAATTTTTATTTTTAAGTTATTAAAATGCGATTATGGAATTTATTATGAAAAATCTTAATTTGAACAGTGAATCTAGAGAAGTGATAATGCAAATTTTAGAAGAAGAAAAAAAAGGTAATATAAAAAAAATGCATACTCTATCCACTATTCAAGCGAGAGAGGCATTTAAAAACATGCGTAGCTTATTGTCACCAAAACCTCCTAAAGTGTTTAAATCAAAGGATTTTTCCATATCAAATATAAAGGCACGTTATTATAGGGGTATTAATAATAGCTCTAAAAGTATTTTGCCAGTTATGTTTTTTTTTCACGGCGGTGGATGGGTGATTGGAGATTTAGATACTCATGATGTGATATGCAGACAAATAGTAAATATTTCAAATTTTGATATAATATCCGTTGATTATAGATTGGGGCCTGAAAATAGATTTCCAAAAGCAGTAGAAGATGTAATTACTTCTTTAAATTGGTTGTTTAGTAATAATAATAACTTGCCTGTGGATAATTCTAGGATTGGTGTTTGCGGGGATAGTGCGGGAGGAAATTTAGCTGCTGTATTGTGTATACATAACAGGGATAACCTTAAAAAAAATATTAAATATCAAGCTTTAGTATATCCATCCACTGATTATGGCAATATCTATCCATCAAGAGAGAAATATGACGGAATTATACTTTCTAATCAGTTAATAAAATGGTTTGAGGAAAGGTATTTACCAGAGAATTACGATCGTGATATTTTTAATGATTGGAGACTAGCTCCTCTTAAAGCTAAAAGTTTAAAAAATTTACCCCCTGCACTGGTTGCTGTTGCAGAGTGTGATCCTTTGGCAGACGAAGCTAAAAAATATGCTGAAAAACTAAAACTAGAAGGAAATAATGTAGAAATTGTCATATTTAAGGGACAAATTCATGGTTTTTTAACAATGGGCAAAAAGATATCAGATGCAGAGAGATTGATAAAGCTTATATCTGCTAGAATGAATAAATTGTTACATCTTTAATTTATATCTTTTAGGATAAATTTTATTACCTCATTCATCTCTGCATGAGCTGTACTTCCTGGAGATGTTGCGCCAACCCAATTTCCTGCTTCAGCGGCTTTAGCAAAATCTGCACGAAAAGATATTTGAGGAGATAGCTTCCACTGAGGAGGTAAAACTTCTTCTATTTTGTCTCTAGGTAGATTTTTTTGTGGATGTATTCTTGAAGGAACTATAATTCCTTTTGTAGAATTTTCATTTTTTTTTGCAGAGATTACTCTTTCAATTAAAGGAAATGTTGCCTCCCACTCTAATGTACTAAGGCCTACAGGAACTAAAACGGTATCAACCTGTCGTATCAATTCACTAAAAACAAATATGTCCACGGGAGGTAAATCTGTAATTACTACTTCGCAATCTAGTGCCATATTTGATATTGCAGCTCCCCAAGTGTACAAAGCATGATGAACATTTCCAGTTGACACAGGTATTGTTAATTTTCTTACCTTGAGCCCTTTGATTACGGCTTTTTCTATCCATAATGAAGTTGAGCCTAGAGGATCGCCGTCAACTAATGTGCAATTTATACCATGATTTGCAGCAAGTCCAGCTGCTAGATTAACAGCCAGTGAAGTTTTTCCAACACCACCCTTCCTATTAGTTACTGCAAAAATATTTCTACTCATTCTTAAAAACCTTTCTCTAATAGTATTACATTTTTCTCATAGATCAAGTAAGCCTCGCAAAATAGTGCTATTAGAGAAAAGTGAAAACAAAGTAATAGAAATAATTAATATAAATATAATTCTTTTTAAGCCAGTCACTAATGTTGGAAAGAGTATCTTGAAAATAACAACTATAGCAATAGCAAAAATAATTTTATAAATAAAAATTTTATTTTCCTTTATAATCTGGTATGTATTTTTTATAAGTTTTTTGCGTTATATCAATCAAGTTTTTTTCAGCGGCTTGAATCTTCCTCAAGTATTTTGATGGATTTCCGGCATAAATAGTTCCAGATTTAACTATAGTTCCGTTTTCTACAAATGAATTTGCAGCAACTATTGAGTTGTTTTCGACGATGCTATTTTCAATTACACTTCCCATTCCTATCAGGCATTTCTTTCCTATATTACTATCTTTTATAATCACATTATGTCCTAAGGATGAAGAATTTCCAATTGTTATATTTTTATCTTTTGCAATGATAATTGAATTATCTTGAATATTTACACCTTCTCCTACTTTTATATATTCATTTTTTGTTGTAATCATTCTACATGAAAACCAAATACTGCTTTTTTTTCCAATAAGTATGTTGCCATTTAAGATTGCATTTGAAGCTATGAATGAGTTATTTAAGTCATATTTAAAGTTTTTTATGTATAAATGTTTATTAGAATTAAAGTTGTAAAAATTAATATTTTTTTCATTTATTATTTCTTTGAAATTACTAATTTTACCAATAATTTCTTTTTTATATATATTTTTTTTAAGGCAATTGGTGCTTATAGTTTTAAAGGGAGAGCCACTTACAACTGAATTTTTTTTAATTATTTTATTTGGTGTAATTAGAGTTTTAGGAAATACTACAGTTCCTTCCCCAACAATAGAGCCATCCATTATAATAGAATAATCCCCTATTGTTGCACCATTTTTAATCGTGCAGGCGTGTATAACACAATATTTACCAATTTTAACGTTTTTCCCAATGATAGTACCTTGGTCATATGTAGATATATGTACAGTAGAATAGGGACCTATAGTTGAATTAGATTTTATAACTATACTTTTGCCATCTCCTCTAATGACAGCATAGTCTTGAATATTAACTTCCCTTTCAATTAAAACGTCACCAATGATGTAAGCATTTTTAGCAATATTAGTTTTCATATTAATATTTGGCGCAAAATTTCTATAGTTTGTTATATTTTTAGGTGGTTTTTTCATATTATAAATTCTAGCTAATTACCTATTGCAACCCCCTCTCTCCTAGGGTCAGATCCTCCTTCATAAATATTGTTTTTATTTTTCCATATTATATTTAGACCACTTGTCATCTCTTTTCTTTTTATTTTGTGCCCAAGCATTGTTAATTTATCAGCTATATCTTCTCCAGAAAAGTTTTTTTCTACTTCTGTAAATGAATTTCTAGAGCATATATGTGGATAAGTTAATACGCTTTTTAAGGGCATTTTAAAGTCTATTAAATTGATTAAGGCTTCTGCTACATAACATATTATTCTACTACCTCCAGGTGAACCTAAGGAACCTATAAAATTTTCCTCTTTATCAAAGACAATAGTTGGAGACATAGATGATCGGGGTCTTTTTCCTGCTTCTACTTTATTTTTTAATTCAATATTTTTGTTTTTTGGCTTGAAAGCAAAATCGGTTAGTTGATTATTTAAAAAGAAACCTCCTACTATAATTCCTGAACCGAACGCAAATTCTATACTAGAAGTTAAAGAGGCAGCATTCCCGTAGGGATCTATGATACTCAAATGAGTGGTGGAAGCTAACTCTGATTTGTGGTCAGAAGTAAAGTTTAAATTGCTTATTTTGTCCAATGTTCCATATTTATAGTTTGGATTAGATTTAGTTGGTTTTATTAATTGCGCCCTGTTTTGCAAATATTTCTTATCAATGAGATTGTATATTGGAACTTTGACGTATGAGGGGTCTGCTATATAAAAGTCTCTATCCACATAAGCTAGTCTACTGGCTTCCGCAAAAACATGTCTAAATGTATAGTCGTCTTTACTTGAATTATCTATTGAATAGTTTTCAACTATTCCTAGTATTTGAAGAACACTTATACCACCTGAAGAAGGTGGAGGAAAACCACAAATTTTGTAATCCCTGTATTTTTTGCATATGGGCTTTCTCTCTATAGCTTTCCAGTTATTTAAATCTGCCAGCGTTATCATTTCTTTACCAAATTTAGATTTTAATTGATTTACTATATTCTCAGCTATTGCTCCCTTATTTATTGAGTAAGGATTATTTGCTAGTAGAACAAGGGAGTTATGTAATTCCTTGTTTTTTATAGTATTGCCTTCTGCTAAAGGTGTCCCGTTTTTTTGAAAATACAACTTTTTTGCTTCAACGTTGTTTTTTAAATGTGGAGCCCAACTCAGAAGCTTGTTTAATCTTTTGCTTACTTTAAATCCGTGGTCAGAAAGTTTTATAGCAGGTTCTAATAATTCATACCAATTTAAAACACCATGATGATTGTGTACATCAGCAAGCATTGAATATAGTCCAGGAACACCAATTGAATTCCCTCCAACGACAGCTTTTAGGAATGTCATAGGCTTTCCATTTTGTAAGAACATATTTTCTTTTGCCTTTAGTGGAGCAGCTTCTCTTCCATCCCATGCGTAGGTCTTATTTTTCTTCTTATCATAATATAACAAGAAACCTCCTCCTCCTAAACCAGAAGATTGTGGCTCAACCACCGACAATATTCCCTGGGCTGCTATAATTGCATCTAATGCATTTCCTCCTTTTTGAACTATAGATTCAGCAGCTTTAGCAGCTCTTTCATCGGCACAAGCAATCATATAATTTTTTCCTCTACTTATATCAAAATTTTGAAAGTAGCTTTCACCTATTTCAGGATTAGTTTTGAAGTCTTGCGAATTTGAAATTTTTATATTCAAACTTATAAAAATTATTGGTATTAAATAAATATAAAAAATTTTATTAAATAAATGTTTTAAGTACAAAAATAGCTCCATATCTATTAAAGGGAATATACAGAGTGCAAACAATTATTGCTAGAGATTTAATAACACTAAAAAGCAATTTGGATAACAGAGGATCCAAAAAGCAAATAATATCTCTTGTTCCTACCATGGGAGCTATACATAATGGACATTTGGCTCTTATAAAGAAAGCCAAGGAAATTTCAGAATTTGTAATTGTTACTATATTTATAAATCCTATACAGTTTAATAACAAAGAAGATCTTGAAAATTATCCCAAAGATGAAAATATTGATATTGATATTTTGAAAATTAATGAAGTAGATTTAATATATATTCCGGAAAGAACTGAAATATATCCTGAAGGATATTCTACATATGTATCAGTAAAAATATATGAGGATGTCTTATGTGGTGAAAATAGACCAGGTCATTTTTCTGGCGTTGCTACTGTAGTTACTAAATTATTATCTATTATAAATCCTCACATAGCGATATTTGGGGAAAAAGATTACCAACAGCTTTTTATTATAAAACGACTTTGCAGAGATCTAAATTTTATTTGTAAAATATATAGTATAGATACAGTCAGAGAAAAAGATGGATTAGCAATATCTTCGAGGAATTGTAATTTGAATAATTCCGAGAGACAAATTGCTCCTTTCCTTTTTAAAAGCCTTAAAACGGCTGCAAACCTAATAGTAATAGATGGATATATACAAAGTAGAGTTTGTTTAAAACTAAAAAAAGACCTAGTTAAGTTGGGTTTTAATAAAATAGATTATTTTGAAGCAAGGTATGAGAAAAATTTATCTTTGGTAAAGAATAAAGTTGAGGATGATTTTAGAATTTTTGTTGCTGGATATTTGGGTAATATAAGGTTGATTGATAATCTAAGAGTAAGATTTTCTAATCTGCATAAAGCCTAACTTCTTGATTTTCTACTTCAGCTAGAGCTACTTCTGTCACAGATAGACGTCCAGCAGGCATGCCCATTGATATAAGTGATTCTAGTACTCTACTAGCTTTTTCTCTAGCTTGGGCAGCTCTTTCTGCTTTTTCACTAGCATTTCCTGCTGTTGAACTAACTGCAACCAAGGTAAAAGTTGCTGAAGGTTGAGTGTCTAATGCAGCACTTACGGCTCCATATAAGCCCTGTATATATTCATTCGATAGTCCATCAATTCTTAA
>CAYRXL010000005.1:0-4804 GCA_964428295.1 uncultured Alphaproteobacteria bacterium | reverse complement strand
TCTTAATATTGCTATAGGGTTGCCAGATAAATTTGAATCGGCCTGTTTGTCTATGTTACCTACTGGTAAGGCTGGAATATTTCCCAAGCCAGGACCAAAAGATTCTCCAACTGAAATTGCTGACGCAAGTTGAGTTAGCCTTCTTCTCTCTGCAGCTAAATATATATCCCTTCTTCTTACAGCCTCATTTAACTCTTCTAATAGCCTCGTCAGTTCTATGCTTGATCTTTTAACATCATCTTCTAGTCTTCCTAGTTGTCTATGGTCTTCGTCTATTGCACCCCTAAGTCGCTTGGCTGATCTGGTTGCTTCTAACAGATAAGATGTTCTTGCCGATAATAAAGCTATTAAATTTCCTAAATCAACTAAACTCTGCCCTTGATTAGATATTTCTGCTAGTTCAGTTTGTGCTTGCTCGTATTGAGCAAGTAAAATTGGATTTCCAGGCGTGGTGCCTACTTGAAGCCTTGCACCAATAGCTGCTACTGTTGCATGATATGTTTCTGCTGATGAGATTCCTCTTGCTCTTAGTTGATCAAAATCAATGCGTCTATTATTTAAATCATTAGATAGATTAAGAAACTCATCCCTCATTTCTGCTGCTCTCCTTCCGACGTATGTTGAGACAGCTCCTGATTCAATGATTTTCCTTTCAGCACTTGGGTCTATGGCTCCATCTGTGTAGGTTTGATCATCTCCAGTTATCATGTTTTCTACAGAATCACCTTCAGCTTTAATAATTTCTTCAATTGGCATGCTTTCATCAGAAACCTCTGCTTCGCTAATTAGTATATCTTCTGTGTCTTCTGGGTCGTAAGATTCTTGTGGAACTTCAGTGATGATTATCTCTTCATCAGCACCGCCATTAGGCCATAAAGAATCTAAATCTGACATAGAGCAAGCAGACATAAAAATAAAAAAGCTGATAAATATTAGATTTCGAATTATATAAGCCATGACCAATTCCTTAACATCCATAATAGAAGTTATGCAAAAATAAAATATCATTCTATGCTCCTGATAGTAATAAATCAACAATAAGGTCACAATAATGATATTTAGCAAGTTGTAAATATATCACAATAATAAATTAGTGTTAACATATGTAGTTAATTTTATTTTTTTTTACTGATAATATATTTACACAGGTAATTTTATTGTGCGCCCGTGGCTCAACTGGATAGAGCGTCTGACTACGGATCAGAAGGTTGAGGGTTCGAATCCTTCCGGGCGCGCCAGTAAATTAGTTTGTTTGTAAATTAAAAAGACGGTTCGTTTGCTAGCTTTGTCAATTTTTTATTAAGTTTTACTAGAGGTGGGCATTTGTGTTCATCATGATATAAAGATTGACAATCTAAACAATAAAAACACTCATTCATATTAATTTTTCCACTAGGACCGATAGCGTTTATGGGGCACTCGTTAGAACATAATTTACATGGGCTACCACATTCTTTCCTTCTTTTTAGTGTTTCGTATATCCTCAGTTTTCCTCCAATAACCATAAATGCTCCTAGCGGACACAGAAAACGACAAAAAAATCTTTCAATAAACAACCCTAAGCCTATTAGCACTAATGCATAAAGAACAAAGTACCATTCTCTATTAAATTTCATTGATATTGCTGTTTTAAAAGGTTCTATTTCTGAAGCAATATTCGCTTTATTCATGGAATAAAAGCTAATAACAACCAATATAAACAATAAGACGTATTTTATAGGCCATAGTTTGGTGTGCCACTTATAGCTTATCCTTATTTGAGGAATTTTTAAAGCTTGTGCAACTTTTCCTATTAATTCTTGTAAGGCTCCAAAAGGACATAACCATCCACAGAAAACTCCTCGCCCCCAAAAGATAAAACTAAGAAAAACAAATCCCATCAAACTTACAAGCATTGGGTCTGATAATAAAACATCCCAAGATGTTCCGATAATGGGGGCGGTTAGCCAATTGAGAATGCTTAAAATAGTTATTTGGCCGCCTGCATACCATCCTAACCAAATTAATATCCAACCCAGAAAAATAAAACGAGCAGATTTCCAGACAATGTTAAACTTGACCAGAGAGTCCATTTTCCATAATAATGCAGTAAGTACCAAAAGAGTTATTAAAAGAATAGCTAAATTAAAATTCTGATTTTTCCACGCAGAGTACCAAACTGGTTCGTCCTTGTCTGCAATTATATCAAGTCCATCTGGTTGGATTATATACTTAGAATTTAACTCATAATTAATATAGAATCTTTTATTTTGTTCTCTTGAGTGTGATTCTAATAGAAGTTCTAATTTCCAGGGTTTTACAGGGTCTATTCCAGCATCAGCTGGTATTCTGTAGATTCCAGCTTCGGCAAAAAAAGGTTTATCATTACCATGTAAGAATCCTAAATTTCTAAAGTGTTTTTTTGAGAGCTGATATCTTTTGTCTTCTTGTATAAT
The DNA here is from genome assembly GCA_964428295.1 of uncultured Alphaproteobacteria bacterium. Taxonomy (GTDB): domain Bacteria; phylum Pseudomonadota; class Alphaproteobacteria; order TMED109; family TMED109; genus CAYRXL01. The sequence continues at coordinate 2,369 of CAYRXL010000005.1, read as the reverse complement.
AGCTAATCTTTTGAAGTCTCCTGAAGATATATGAGGCTCTCCGTCTAGTGGATACCTTCCTAAAGACGCTAAAACAATAGTTGTTTCTTTAGGGTCTCTGCCCGAGACAAATATGTCATACCACTTGTCACCCAGTAAATTTCTTCCTATTGTTGGGGTTACAACAGGAGCCATGAATAGGTCGATTACCAAATTTCTATCTGTGTCTTCATATCCCCTTTTTACTTCCTTTTGTTTTGCTGCTACTGGTGAGTTTCCACTAAAGAGAGCTGAATACCTATAAATATCATTGACCCCGGCCCGATTCGTTATTTTAGGTTTTTTTATTCCGATATTTGCGAGTTGATCTAGCTTTAAGTTTAGCCTACCAACTGAGCCATCTAAAACTAGATCATCGAAATTGGTTTTCTTAAAATTGACTATGTCGACTACGGGCTCGTCACTCAATCTTAATCCTTTGGATAATGCTACTATTCTAGCAGCTCTAAGAATTGCACCATTAAATAAAACAGCACTTACTGTTGCAGAAGAAATTCTATCAATGGATCCAGGTCCTTCAGTTCTTAGTAAATTAACTTTTATAGGCATTCGAATATCTATATTTTTGTATTGTGCCGTAAATTTTGGTAGTACTAGCTTTCCATCAGGAGTATACATTCCAATAATTGGCTCTTGATGCTTCAGCACGCTAGCACCTGCGAGCTTGCCATCTAGTTTTAATCCAACAATCATATCAAAGACTAGGGAAGAATAACCTTTTGAGGCTGTGATATTTTTGGTTACAAATAAATATCCTAATAGTCCCTCTCCACCTGAAGGGCCCTTTTCAGAAAATACTGCTACAGTTGGAGTGTCTCCTTCAAGTCTTCCAATCATTTTTGCGGATGGGAAAAATTCTTTAGCTTGTTCTAAATTTACCCATTCAGGATCTGAAGCTCCCCATTTTCCATGTCTTAAGCCATCAATATACTGCTGGGTAAGACTCTTTTCATTGGTATCTTCTTTAGAGTATGTGTTATTAGCTAATAGGTATACAAATCCGATAAATAAAAGAGAAGAAATTATTTTAGACATAATAAGATCTGAGTTTATATTCTAACAATAGTTTTTGATAGTACTATATATACAAGAATAAATCAGTAAGAATAAATTAAAATTAATAAATTTTTATAAAATACTCTTGATTTTTTTTAGGATTATACTTTAAACTGACATAAGACTATAACTTAAAATAATAGGGAGTATAATTATGAGTAGTTGGCTGAGTGAACGCGAACATTTGCTAGTTGAAGGGGCAGAAAAAAATGAATTGGATTTGCCTATTCCTACGCAAATAGTTTCAAATGGAGAGTATCTGCCTCCAAAACAATCTCCTTTACAAAAAAAAGTAGAAAAGAGAATAGTTGAATTAGCAGATGAAAATGCTAAATACTTGGGAATGTCTCGTAGACAGTTTCTTCAAACGAGTTGTGGAATGGCGACTTGTTTTCTTGCCATGAATGAAATCTATGGTGGAGGAGTTTTCCAGGTTAGCAAAGCTGAAGCGAGAGATCCAGAAATGCAACTAGAAAGAACAGCTGCAGTATCAGGTCAATTTATTTTTGATGATCAAACCCACTTCTTAAGAGATGATTTTCCTCATGAAGGAATATTGGGATTGGGTGAGTTTGCTGCTGAGCACTGGAATCCTAAGCTGAAGGAAGAAGGAGTTTCGTTAACTAGATATAAGTTTGAAAACTATATAGCAGAATTGTGGTATAGAAGTGACACAAAGATGGCTCTATTATCTGGTGCGCCATTCGATGATCCTACTTGGTGGTTATTGAGTAATGACCAAATAGTTGCAGCTAGGGATATGGTCAATGATTTTGTAGGTGGCACTAGAATGCTAGGTCACTCAGTCATAGTCCCAAAACAAGATGGGTGGATGGATGAAGCAGAAAGAGCAATGTCTGAATTGAAGCCAGATTCCTGGAAGTCTTATACAATAGGCGATCCACTTTCTCCATCTAAATATCCTTGGAGATTAGATGATGAAAAGGTTATGTATCCTTTTTATGAGAAATCTTTAAAAGCTGGTATCAACAATATTTGTATTCACAAGGGATTATTACCTCCTGATTATGAAACTTCATTTAAAGGTGTTTGGCAATATGCAACTGTGGACGATGTTCCCAAAGCTGCAAAAGATTGGCCAGAAATGAACTTTATAATATACCATTCTGCTTTAAGACCTTTCTTAGAGTTGCCAGATCAAGCTTGGAAGGAATTTGAAGAAAGTGGTGGATATATAAAATGGGCTTCTGATTTAGCTGCTATTCCTGAAAAGTACGGTGGGTTAGAGTTTACTATGGAGGAACAAGTTTTTC
>CAYRXL010000004.1:21642-27128 GCA_964428295.1 uncultured Alphaproteobacteria bacterium | reverse complement strand
TTTGTATCCCCAGATTTCTATGTCATTCATTATGATGCTCCTTTAAAGAAAATACACAGCTAGAATTAGTAAAAAAATTCTTAAAAACTATTTCATAATATTAAAATATTTTTAATTTTATCATATTCACTATAATATTTAATTTACTCTTAAATGAAAATTATTTATTTCTATGCTATAATTAAATATATGAAATATATTTTAATATCTTTATATATATATATCTTTAGTACACTAAATTCTATTTCAGAAGAATCTTATATTTCACACGTTCATGCTCAATCAGCGATAGAATCTTTTCAATTTCCAAATTCCGAAAAATTTTCAATATATAAAGATCAAAATTCTTGGACTAATAATATAGGAGATTATGGAGTAGGAAAATGTATGGGTAGTATCCATAAAACAATAGAGGATTTTAAATTAGACATAATTTGTGAATTTATAAATCAAGACGGAGAAATTATGTGGCAAAGAGCTATCAGAGATGGAGATGAAATTTCTGGTTCAGGAAGAGTAGAATATTTTGCTGGAACTGGCAAATACAAAGCACTCATAGGAGCAAAATGTAATTACGCTGTTAGATATCTTGATGAAAGAAATTTTTCAATAGAAAAATGCAAACTAACTGACAAGCAGTACAATAAATTAGTAAGATAAAAATAAAGAGACTGTGTTACATTAAATATTTTTAACAAGCCATAAATAATCTAACCTAAAATGTAATATTTTTATTTTTGTGATATAATCCTTATATGAAACTTCTCACCTTCACATTAATATTTATTTTTTTTCTATATGGAAAATCTATACCAAAAGAAATTATTATGTTGTGTGAAATTGAAATTTTTGAGAAAAAAAGATTCATAGAAAACAAAACTAAAATATATAAATGGTATAATCCAATAATAGGTCACACCAAAGTTTTAGTCCTTGAAGGAGAAAATTGGAGAAGCGTATGTCCTGATAAAAACAATGATAAATCTTTTACTCTATTCATATGGAATAATAAAGAAAAATTTTTCAATAACTACAAATACCAATGTCAAATTAAAATTGAAGCAGAAAATTCTTTGTCATATACCAAAGGTATAAAAAAATTAGATTTAGATTTTAAGTTATATAAAGGAAAGAAAATATCCAAAGGAATAACTAAAAGTAATAGAAAATCTAAAAAAAAGGTAGGTATCAATAGAACATCTAATTTGATGTGTAAGAAACTTAACTAATATCAATGTATAAAAATATCCGCTATATTAATTAAAACTCACAATCTTTTACTTTATATAAAATTTTATTTACATGTTTTATTATAGGACAAAGGAGAACTAACTTCTATGCTATCTATAATTAAAGATTGAATATCACTGTCCATCATTTCTTTCTTTTTTTTATATTCTTCAATTGTTATTTGTTCATTAATTAACATGTTTGCTATTTTTATTTCTTTCTCAAAAATATTTTTAGCTAATTTCTGTGCTTTTAAATTAGTTGTTGAGTTATCTTCAATTATGTCACCAAAAAGAAAATTACTAAGTCTCTTACAAAACTGATCGTCAGACTCTACATTAAAGGAAAATATTATTAATATTGAAGAAAAAATATTTTTCATTTTCTGATATAATAAATTTAACTAGAGAACAGTTTTTTGTATTAATTTTTCTAGATCTTCAGTTGTAATCTCCATAAGAAAGACTAGAAATCAATTTTAAAGTAAAAATTAAACATTATAAATATTATAGTACTTAAAACTACAGACAACAGTAAGTTTTTATTTGATATAAAATAAATTATTATCAGACTAAACGTAGCAATAATTCTTCCAATTAGTGATGTTTCTTCTAATACACCAACAGGATAGAGAATTATCCTTGATATAACAGCTATAATCACTCCAATAGAAACACACCGAACCCAATTAAATATAGGATTATCAGTGTTTAACTTTGCTGCGCTTATCACACCAAGCGATCTGCAAAAATAAGTTGCTATTGATGCAATAATAATAGCGATATAAATACTTTCAGAATACATTATGACTTTTCACTATCATTAAAAATAAAAAAACCTAAAGTTCCTGATAAAATTCCAGCAATTAAAATACCCCAAGAATGAGAAATAGTATAAAACAAGGGACTTAATATAGCCGCAAATAAAGCTGTATATATTAATTTTTTTTCAATTAAATTACCAACTGTCATTATCAAGAAATACATAGGATTCAAAAAAACTAGTCCTATTAGAATTTCTGATGTAACAAATTTAGAAAAAGAATAACCCAAAACTGTAAATAAAACCGAGTTAGCCCATAGAAAGCCACCTAGTCCAAAAAAATAATCAAATTTTTTATCTTGATTTAAGGTGTTATGCACTTTAAGCATATTAATCCAAGAAGTTACAGCGATAAAATGACAAATTACAAAGTATTTCCATTTTGAGTAAGAAGAATGTCTTATAATCGGAACCAAATTCACAGTCATAGGGTAAAGACGTGCATTAGTTAAAAGCACCGCTAAAAATATATTTAAAATAGTTCCCCCAGTTACAAGAGTTTCTACCATCACAAGTTGACCAGGAAGTGCAAAAGCAAAAAATGTAGAACAAAAACTTTGCCATATATTAAATTCAGCACTTTTTAGAAAAGCTCCAAATGCAAACATACTTGATCCGAGTCCCAGAGCAGGTACACCTATTGCATGTTTAATTCCTAACTTGAATGATTCTGAAATATAAAAAATCTTGAACCTCAATATAGTAAAAATAAAAATTTATTATAATGTCTAATTATCACATATTAGCTATTATAGATAACAGTTATGAACCTATTATATTAATCTACATTAAACTAGAGTATGTTTTTAAAATTATTGAAAAAAATATTTATTACAAATTAGCTAATAACTAAGAGACAGTATTATTTTACCAAATTATCTTATTAGGATCACCATTATAAATTGATCTTATATAAATGATTATTTTCCATATTTCTTCAGTAGTTAAATCTTTATCCCATCCAACCATATTAGTTCCTCGACGCCCTTTAGAAATAGTTTGAAATAACATAGCATCAGTAGGTTTATAAACCCAAGTATCATCTTGCAAGCTAGGGCCAACCCCACCTTCAGCGTTTCCTCCGTGACAACTATAACAGCCAATTTTTCTCCAGAGTTTTTTTCCTGCTTTAATATTATTCTCATTTAATTCCAATGGATTCGTAGATGAAATTGACGAATCCTTTGCTTTTTCATCAATTCCTGCCTTTGCTAAGTTTATTGATATGAGTATGCACGTCGCTATATAAATAATTTTAAAAAATTTAATAGTCATTTCCAAAATAAACTGATGTGAAAATAAATTACCTAGGAGAAAGAATGTACTCCTAGGTAATTTTAAGGTTTAAATAAAATATTATTGTAGTCCGAAGCCTATAATAATACCTCCTTTTCTACTATCTTTAAGCCATGGAGCTCCTCCTTCACCAAAGTGAGCCCAACCAGTCCATCCACCAAATCCAGATGGAACAGCGATATATTGCTCTCCATTTACACTATAGGTTGAAGGACTTCCAAAAATACCAGATCCTGTTTGAAAGGACCAGAGTTCTGAACCGTTTTTTTGATCATAAGCTCTAAATTCTCCCTCAGGAGTACCAGCAAATAATACACCTCCAGCAGTTGATAATAGACCACTAGTAAAAGGTGATTTATCTTTTACAGTCCACATTTTATTACCAGTTTTACCATCAAATGCTACTAATTGACCATATCCAGTATTCCAACCAATAGTACCAATACCCCAATAAGGTTTACCTACAGTAACTTCATCAGGATTTAATCCTTCTCCTAGAGGAGCACTTTTAATATCCACACAAATTTCTCTACTAGGAACAAATACCCATCCTGTATTTGGATTAACTGTCATTGGATTCCACCATTTTCCACCTTCGGAAGCAGGGCATATATTCTTAGCTTCATACTCATAAGTGGGAACTTTCTCCATATTCCATATAGGACGTCCCTCAGGAGTAAACCCTGTATTCCAATTAACTATTGATATCTCTTTCCCATATAGAAATTTTCCATTTGTCCTGTCTATTTTATATAAATAGCCATTTCTGTCTCCATGAAGCCAAACTTTTTCATTTCCATAATCAACTAGAATTGGTTCGTTGTTACCATCATAGTCCCATACATCTGCAGGTGTATATTGAAAATAAAACTTAATATCACCGTTATCAGGGTTTAAAGCTAGAGTAGCATTTGAGTATAAGTTGTCTCCTGGTCTAACTGTTCCATCCCAATCCGGGTTTGGATTTCCTACACCCCAATACAAAATATCTAATTCTGGATCATATGAACCGGTAATCCATGCCGATGCTCCACCATATTTAGCAGCTCTAGCTGATCCCCAACTATCGTGACCAGGTTCTCCAGGGCCAGGTATAGTATAGGTTCTCCATGCTTGCTTTCCAGTTTCAGCATCTAGTGCCTCAATATATAGTCTTGTTGGATATTCAGCACCTGACATTCCTACTACTACATTACCCTTCACTACCAATGGAGCAACTGTCATAGTATAAGCTTTTTCCCATTCACCTATAGTAACATCCCAAGCAACTGATCCGTCGGATTTATTAAGCGCTTCTACATGTGCATCAGGAGTTGCTACATATACCTTATCTCCATATAAAGCTACGCCTCTATTACCTATATCACAACACATTACTCCTGCAACACCTTCAGGTAATTGGTGCGAGTATCTCCAGATCTCTTCACCAGTTGAAGCATTTAATGCATAAGTTTTTCCATGCGATGCTGTAGCATACATAACACCATCATGAATTACAGGTGTTGTATTTTGAGCATCTAAAGTACCCAATGAAAAAATCCATTTAGCTACTAATTTAGATACATTCTTTGTATTAATTTGATCTAATTTACTAAATCTATTTCCTGTATAATTTCCAGGTGCCATTAGCCAATTTTTTGAATCGTCCTGAGCGGATAATAGCATTCCGTCAGTTACATTCTGAGAGTTAGCATTCAAGCAACTAAAAAGCATAAGAGAAATAGAAATAAGAAAAATTCTAATCATTTTATCCTCCCATAATCAAGTTTATTGATAATTATTTTAGTAATTAAAATAATGAAATTGATTTTGATCTAAATTTTTAGATTTGTCTATTAAATATTTAAAATTTTTTATAAAAAATATTATAAACATTTTCTCTAAAAAAAATTAAATTTTATTTGAGTTTTAAGTTATGCTTCTATTGATTAGAATGTCCTCCATCTATAGTAATAACTGTTCCAGATACATATTCACATCTTGGAGAAACTAAAAATGTAGTAAGATCTGCCACTTCTTCTGGCTTAGCTGCACGTTTAAAAGGTAGTTCTTTTAAAAGTTCTTTCCATTTTTCAGGATCTCCTAATTTTTCTTCTGCCATAGGACGCATCATTGTTATCATCCTTTCTGATGTAGTT
>CAYRXL010000004.1:8623-21632 GCA_964428295.1 uncultured Alphaproteobacteria bacterium | reverse complement strand
GGATCTATAGCAAGTACTCTTATTCCATCATTAGAGCTTCCAACAGAAAGAGCTTTTGTGAAGTGCATTAAACCAGCGTTACCTGCAGATCCAGCAATATAATTATAATTTGGTTTTTTTCCTGCTGTTCCAATAATATTTAGTATAACACCATGCTTTTGACTTTTCATTTTGTTATATATTTGCCTGGATAAATTTATATAACCAAATACTTTCAACTCCCATGCTTGCCTCCATAGATCTTCTTTCACTTCTAATAAATTACCAGGAGGAATAGCACCTGCATTATTAATCAAAATATCTACATCTTTACAAAAATTTGATAATTTTTCAACGGATCCTTTGAGGGTCAAATCAATAGGAAATACTTCAACAGAGATATTATAACTTTTTTGAAGCTCTAATTTTATTTCATTTAATTTATCTTCACTTCTTGCCGTAATTATTAAGTTACATCCTTCTTTAGCCATAGAAACAGCTATTGCCTTACCTATACCTTTAGATGCTCCAGTAATTAAAGCTTCTTTATTATTTAACTTTAAATCCATACATGTTACTAGAATATAATGACAAAAAAACTAGCAGCAATGATACGCTTAAAATTATTATATAAGTTTAAGAATTTGTATATTACTACATTTTCTACAATAATTACATTATCATCTACTTATTTAGGAAATCAATATGTTAGTAGGGTTGATATCAAAACATATTTAATGTTTCGTTTAATATTGAAAGACACGCTTCTTTTCCAGTTGGCATTGCCATAAGGCCATTATTCCTCATAGATATAATTTCTTTCTTCTTTTCCTTAGTTAATTCAGTTTTCTTCATTTTTATATCTATTTCTTTTGCTAAATTCACACATTCGGGCTCTGAAAATGCAGAAAATGTAAACAAAATAAAAATAATTGAACACAGACCTATTCGCATAATATTACTCCCAAATTAAACTTAAAATTCATATTACTTAATATAAGTTCTAATTAAAAGCAATATCTTACTGGTAGTTTCTTTAAGATTATTTACATCAAAAACAAATCAACATGTATTGTTTTTGGTTAGAAAAGACATAACCAATCATAAAACTCTAAACATATTTATCAAGTTGATGTGTTAAGTTTTAAATTTTTTAGTGCTTTTATATTCACATGCTTGGCAAGTTAGCTAGAGTAATTGAAACTACACTCTGATCATAATCTTCATAAATCAATTTTCCTCAAAGTCATTATACACCCGTATATCAAAATAACCATAACACCAAACAAATTAAATAGAATACCCTTACTCTAAGTTGTTTCATTTGTACTTATACAAATCTTAAATATGGTAAATAAACAAAAATAAAAATAATATAGTATAATTTACTGTATTATTTTATAATACTAACTATCATATAAAATGTAAGCATATTAACTAAGATTAATGAAAGGAAAAATAATGAAAAGTATTTGCATATTTATTATATCACTATTCTTTATATCATTCTCAAGTAATGCAGGATGCATGAAGGCGCAAATAGAACAAATAAACACAAAATTAGATTCAGGTGAAGTTTCAGAAGAAAAAATAGCTGAAGCAACTAGACTAAGAGATTTAGTTATTGAAAATGAACATTCAGATAGAAAAGCAGCAGATGAGTTTTATACTGCCGCAATAGAATTACTTAAATAACTTCTTTTTTATAGATAGTAGTTTAATTTTATATAAGAAATATATAGAAACCTTGGGTAATTTAAATAAAGCTATAAATACATAAGGTATAATACTTAACTCATTAAAAGCATTGTGCCTAGCCTTCTGCTTATGTTAATTACAATAAAAATTCTAAAACATCGTTTGATAGATATATTAAATAAATAATATGAGTACAAACAAGAATTCTTATAAAATATTTTACAGGTTTAAATTTGATTACAAATTGGATCAAAAGAGATCTGTTAATAAAGATATAAAGACCGATAAAGATTTAAGTGACTTTGATGTCAAAGATTCAACTAACAACAAAGAGTTTAATGATAAAAACATAACTAAAATATGGGAAATACATTCGACCTCTGCAGATATAAAAACATTATGCAGTCTGCCAAAAGAATTACTTCCAAAAAATATTTCTAATAGAAAAATAATTACTCTAAGAATTATAAATTTAAAAACACTAACTGAAGTTTTTTCAGACTCTTTCACCCAGTAATTTGAAGGGAAAATAAAAATAAATAAAATTAAAAAAAGATTTTAATAATTTTAAAATTAATTAAATAAAACAATTAATGATTAAATTTTTCTTTAAAAAGGGTAACTAAAATAGAACTAATAATAATAATAGCATTAATTTCAAGCTTAATTATTTTAATATCTTATGTTAGAAGGTGGGCAGAGGGTGAAGGTAAAACCATCAAACATAAACTTATTGCACTCAATATTCCTGTAATATTATTCTTAATAATACTTGGGATTATTTACTTCATATATAATTCTAATTAACATTTATATACATATATCCCTATTATCTTACTGAAAATAAAGCTAAATTTGATAATGAAATTTATATTACAAGATTTAATTATTTTTAATTTTAAAGAATTTCTCAAAGATTTATGATAATATGATATTTTATTTAATTACAAAATTTTGTACATAAAAAATTATAACAAGGTGTGTGATGACTAAAAACATTCAAACTTATTTAAATGAAGCTAATAAGGATATTAAAAAAATTACAATTGAAGAAGCTAAATTGAATTCCGACAATTTAGTATTTCTAGACGTAAGAGAAAAAGAAGAACTCCAAAATGGGAAAATACCAAATTCTATATTTATACCTAGAGGTTTATTGGAATTTCATGCCGATCCAAACAGCCCTCTTTACAACCCAATCTTTAATACTAAAAAAGAAATAGTCATTTATTGCGCCACTGGAGGTAGAGGCGCCTTATCAACTTACACGTTAAAGGATATGGGTTATAAAAACGTCAAAAATTTAATTGGTGGATTAGCTAAATGGATAGAAGGAGGAGGAAAAATTGATTAAGAACATTTTACTTAAAACAAATCAATTTTTTACCTAATAACTTATAACAACACCCATCATAAATGATTAAAATTAACACTCCCACGGAAGAGCAATACGGAATTTTAATTTATATAAGCACTTTGTTTGCTTTCGCTGCTATGGAAGCTCAAGCTAAGTACTTAACCACAAACTTTAGTGTCATCCAAATAGTTTGGGCTAGATATACATTTCATTTTGTTCTTATTGCTCTTATTTTTTTACTTTTAAAAATTATTGGTTACAAAATAAATATAAAAAAACCAAAGTTACTTAACATTCAAATTCTACGCTCAGTCTCCTTATTACTTATGACATTTTTCTTTTTTGCTTCTTTATCTAAGTTACCAATAGCTGAAGCAACTATTATAAACTTTGCTTCACCCTTAATTACTATCACTCTTTCTCCTTGGCTATTAAAAGAAAATGTTAATTTTAATTCTTGGATTGCGGTCTTAATAGGATTAATAGGTATGATTGTAGTAATCAATCCTAGTTCATTTTTAAATACACCCAAATATGACATAAATTGGATAATAGGAGTTTTTTATGGATTACTATCTGCACTTTTTTTTTCCTTATATCAAATAGGGACTAGAATTTTAGCTCCTAAAGAATCTACGATTACAAGTTTAATATTTGCTGGATCTGCCGGTATAATAATAACATCTATATTAATCGCTATAGATTTTGACCCTCTAACAGGTAATGATTTCTGGCAAACTCCTGATTTTATTCATTGGGCCTTCTTTATAAGCGTTGGATGTTTTGGTGCTATAGGTCAATTGTTAATTTTATGGGCTTATGCAAAGTCAAAGGCTACTACTTTAGCTCCTATCAGTTATTGTCATATTATATGGGCTACTATTTTTGGATTTTTTATTTTTGATTCCCTACCTGATTTTAGATCTGTAATTGGAGCTACTTTAATAATTTTAGGGGGAATATACGCTTATAATAAAACTGAAAAAAACAAATAAAAATGTTATATAACATAAGGCCAGAGTCTTTTACATCTGAAGCACCATATAAAATTTATCTTTTTTTTATCTACCTGCTAAAAAAAGTCATATATCATTTTGTAATGACTTATCATAAACATTGTTTCTAAGAGTACACTTTTTTAAGATCATTTGAAAAAACAAGCCCTCTTTACAATTTCTCCAAGTGGCTATTTCTCCATCATTTGATTTAAATATTATAATGGTAAAATATAAAACTATTAATATTATTATTACAAATCTCATTTCAAATTCTTATAATATTATTAATATGTAATAATATAGCCAAAATGTAAAATATATGAATACCGTTAAAAATAGTACTTTATACATAACAGGCGCTGGTGTGAGTGCAGACAGTGGAATTCCAACATTTAGAGGCAAAGATGGATTTTGGACTATAGGAAGTGTTAATTATACCCCTCAAGAAATGGCAACAAGGGCAATGTACGAAGATAAGCCAGGTGATTTTTTACTTTGGTATTATAAAAGATTTGTTAAATACCGTCATATTAAACCTAACGTTGTTCACAAATGGCTATCTACTAAAAAACTTATTACTCAAAAAAATGACGGCTTAGATGGAAAAGCAGGAAACAGAATATATATTCCTATACATGGACGTCTTGACAAAGTTACATTGTTTCACGATCAAGGTATAAAAGTAGACCTTATTGATGCTCCTTGGGAACAAATATCACTTAAATCTCTAGATTCGGACAATGACAATACGTTAACTAAAGTGTTATTAGAACTATTTAGAATTTCAACTAAAAGTTTGAAACCAGAGAGAATGCATTCCTTAAAACCCTTTGTTCTACTATTTGATGAATACTATACAGAGATTTATAGAATGTCTGAAGCAGAAAAATGGATAAATGAAGCTAAAAGAATTATATTTATAGGCACATCCTTTAGTGTAAACATTACATCTATAGCATTAAATTTAGCTATACAAAATAATTCTAAAATAGAAGTAGTAGATCCAGAGCCTATAGACTTAGGAATCAAAAATATTATTTACCATAAAATGACAGCAAATGAATATGTAAAAAAAGTGCATAATTTTACTTGCAATTAAGAATTATTCTCATTATACTAATTTTGTCTTATCCAATACCCCCTATTGTTAAGATGCGTTATAGAAAGGCACATACAAAGGCAAGTTTACTTGCCTTTGTGTAAGTATATTAACACAATCTATTTAATTATTTCTTGCAATTAGGAACTATTCTCATTATATTCACTAAATTAAAATACATAAATAATGACACAAACTATTGGGTTTTAGAGCTGTATGCTGATACTGTTCTAAATTTGTATATGTTTGTTAACTAATTATCATAATATTTTTATATACATTTATATTTTCTAGACTAAAAGAACAGAAATCCGTATGTTATAAGCATGGATGATGCATTTTATAAAAATCTATCAAAACTTAGATCAGCAATTAAGGAAAGAAGACAAAAAGAACTTCACGAATTAATAGATAACAAAAATAATGATTTAGAGGATAAAATAGCTTTGATTAAATTATCACTAAAAGAAATTGAAAACAATGAACTTGTAAGTAGTTTTTCAGAACTAATGAAGAAAGAATCAGATAAATAATTTATAAATTTATTAAATTTTTTTAATATTAATAACTACCATTTTTCTATAGATGTTCTTAAATCTAGCTCAAAAGTCCAAGCTTCTCTGGGTTGGTTGTACAAGTACACATAGCTATCAACTATACCATGAATGTTAATCAAACCTCTTTTTCCTAATTTTTTAGCATACTTAGGATTTCTATTAAAAATCCTTTCCCCTCCGATAGGACCGTCAATTATTAAATGACCAACATGAATGCCTTCTGGCCCATATTCCTTGGACATTGCTTGAGCAAGATTACGAAGAGCACCTTTACCAGAATTAAATGCAGAAAAGTTAGAACTGCCCCGTAACGATGCGCTAGCTCCTGTAAATAACAAAGTTCCACTACTATTTTTTAAAAAAGAGTGGATGGCTGATTTTCCAAAAAGAAATCCACCAAAACAAAGTACTTTCCAACTATCTACAAAATACTTTGGCTTCATTTCAACAACTCGGCCAGGAGTACTATTTCCTGCATTATATATCGCAAGTTTTAAGTTTTTACCTACTTTCATAAATAACTTTTTGTTATCAGACTCAGATGTAGCATCACTTCGCACTGGAGTTGCTTCATTTCCATTTTTTTTAATAATCTTACAAATCTTGTTTAATTTCTCAATATTTCTCCCAGCTACATAAACGTGCAACCCTTCTTTAGCAAATCTAATTGCCAGTTGCCCTCCTAAGCCATTTTCAGGGCCTACTCCCATTATTACAGCTTTATACATAAATAAACTCTTTTTAGATTTATATAAAATGAAGATATCAAGCAGCAAACATTAACAATCGTAGATAAATACAAAACATAATTGCAAATATTTAGTAGTACATATTTAAAAAATATTTTTAGAACTTTCCTCATCTGCTAAATTCTTTAATATTTTTAACAGTTCTTTTTTTGAAGTTATATGATCACAATTGTCATAATTATTTACTAGCAAATTTTTTCTATCAAGTAACATCCTGCTACCTACATCATTCATCCAGGTGATCCTATTAGGACCATATAGTTCGTAATTTGCGTAAAGATTTAACTCTATTTTATTGCCAATTATATCAAATCTTTTTATTGCATTATCTTCAAACCAATATCCTACTATTTTATCAATGTCAGCCCTTTTGCAAACAAGACCATTTCCATTAATTTCAGCAAAACATAAGCTAATGCAACTAAAAAAGATTAAAGATATTAAAATAAGTAAATACTTCACCCACTCAGGTTATAAAATAAGTAGAAGAAATGCAAGCATCAACTAGTAAAATCATATAATGACAAACTAAACATTAACTTATTTTAACAATTTTATTAATTACATTTTGCTTTAATTATTATTGCATCTTCAAACAAAGTCACCGCATACGTACACGTAAGACCAATTTTACTTATATGTTTACCCGTTGCATCCAAGATAGCAAACTGCCCTACTCCACCAAATTTATCTGTATCTCTTCTTGCTCTTAACCACATTTTATCATGATCTTTGTCTAATATTTCGCACAATACATTTAAATTAACAAGTTTATTATCGCTATTTGCTTCTCTTATTCCATTACAATCATATTTTCCATAATTTCCCAAGTTATCTATGAAAGCACCCTTAATTAAAATTGTGGAGAATGTACTACCATCACTTAAAGTTTTTATATTTTCACTATAATTCCCATTAAGGTTAAATTCATAATTATCCTTTGCATAAATATTTTGATTAAATAAAAGAAATAAAAGAAATAAAATTCTCATAATTACACCCAAAATGAGTTTCAATAATATTATACAACCTCTTTACAAAAAACTATTTTTAATGCATTTAATAGTAGCAAATGTAAGATTATATTCTACGTGGAATATTGTTTTTATTTATGATACTTAAACAATATGAATAAAGATATAATAACATTTTTCATTATAACACTTAATTTCTTGTTCTTTAGCATGACTTATAAGAGCTATTCAGAGACATTCAGTCTAGCGTGGTATCTTACAGCATCTAATATGCAAACTATTATATTAGAAGACAAATAGTACCTATTCAATAGTAAAGGGAATAGGACCATGGGAAGACAGTGAAGGCTATTACGGATTTCTAAAATGCATTGGTCCAATAAAAACAACTAAAAACTCGAACCAACTATTAGACTTATCCTGCGAAGGTAAAGATAATAAGGAAGAAAAATTTTGGTTAAACCTAAAACGTAATTATGATACTGGATCAGGAATAGGAAAAGCGTTATATATCACTGGAGTAGGTATATATAAAACAATTGAAACTTAGAATCTGTTTATGCTGTTAATTACATAGAAGACAGTGGATTTTTTAAGCAAAAATGTAAAATTAAAAAAGAGACAAAAGAAAAACTTGCTAAACAATGAAAAAAAGATTTCAGATATTTTTACTACCATTTTTGCTTATAAGTATTTGTTATGGCCAAACAGCGCAAGTAAGCTTTAGCAACAGACTAAATCAACCTATAGGTACTGCTGAAATAGTTGATAGTTGGTTCTTAGGTCTTCCTGCATTTGATTTTAAACTTACAAATATACCAAAAGGTAAATATTATTTATCAGCTTACTCTGGAAAGAACTGTGATCATAAATCAAGAGGATCATTTATGCATTTAATAGATAGTAGATTGGAACCTTGGCATACAGACAAATTATTAACCTTTAATGTTGCTGATAGTTATGATTTCAATGGTATTCTTAGTCTAAAACCAGACAAAGTTAATGAATCCACCAGAAGTCTTCTTACTGCTCAAAAATTTATAAATCATCCATTAGTCATATACAATGACAAGTCAAATTTTGAAGCTTGCGGGGTAGCAGTAGCAATAGAATAAAATGCAACTTTTTAGCAATTTGAACAATAAGAACAATTATATCTTAAGAATTATAATTTTTCTTTTAATATTTGCGGCAACTTTTAAAAAATGATACTCTATAGAACTAAATAAAAAAATGAATGTGAAAAGGCACTAAACATATATTCCTTTCGTTAAGAAATTTGCAAAACAAGCATTTCAAAATATTAAACTTAAAACATGTAATTATTATTCCATGGAGCTTATAAATACTCGAAATCATTAAGCATATATACTAACAACTGCGGTTGTTCAGATTATAGAGCAGTAAGAGCACACATTGTGTCTGAAAAATCTTTTCTGCAAAAGAATTAGAGAGCAATGCACAAAGTCAGCTAAAGAATACTGCACATGATCAATAAAATAAAAATAACTCTTAATAATTCTAAAAAGCACTTTTAAAAGAATACCTTATAAACATAAAATTCATTAATATGCTTAATGATTATTTTTATATTAAGGCTTTGGAGTGACATAAGAGGATAAACCTCTAACATTCTCATCAATATTTATTCTTTTATTTACTGGAGGGTGTGCTCTTTGCCTGCAATCACTAATTGAACAAGTCCTACATGACACTCCTACTTTGATTATAGAGTCTGCATTCTGATAATCATAATTTGTCCTATAATAAACTAATTTATCTGCCTCTTCTAACCTGCAACCTATACCTATTGAATAAAAAGATTGAGGTAATCCATAACCACCCCCATACTTTCTAAAACATTTGGCAATACAAAAATATCTATCACCGTTATTCATTTCTGATACTTGTATATTTATTTTTTCTGGGTTAGAGAAGGATGAATATAAATTCCATCTAGGACAAGCACCGCTATACCTAGGAAGACTAATTCCTGAAAATGAAATTCTTTTGGAAATATTACCTGCTCTATCAACACGAAGCAGATGGAAAGGCACACCAGAAAGACCTGGTTTCTGCAGAGTAAGAATCCTGTGACAACATTGTTCAAAACTTACCCCAAACTTATGCATCAATTTTTCTATATCATAACCAACTACAGTAGAATACTCATAGTATTTTTCATAAGGCATTAGCAAGGCACCTGCAAAGTAATTTGTAAGCGCTATTCTTGCCAAAGAAATACTATCTGAAGTACCCATGTCAGATTCAGCTATAATTTTGTTTATTTCTTTATCAGCACTAAATAGTCCAATTTGCTGAGCTATTAAAAAAGTCCTACTCTCTAAAGGAAGAAGATCAGATAAAACCAAAGTTTTAGCCACAGGGTCATACTTTCTGACCATACGATGTCTCTTGTCAGGAGGTAAAATAGCAACTTTTGTAGCAAATTTTTTTTCAAGAAAGTCTATTAATAATTGACTATTTAGTTCAGGTGAAACAGTTACAGGCATAGCTTGCTTACGAATTTTCTTTGCTTTTTCTTCAAGAATAGAAAAAAAGTTATTATTATCCTGCAGAAAATCAGATACTACTTCAGCAGGCAATCTTGACGAGTGATTGAGAAGATTTTTACTACCACCATCCAGAAAACTAAAAGCCTTAGTGTCTTCCTTCAAAAAACAATATTTATCATAAAGCATTCTAATGGCTTTTGCTAAATTAGGTTGGTTAATTATTATGTCTTTTATATCAATATTCTTTATAATAATATCCTCAAATAGATCATCTGAAAAAATTTCTAGGATATCATCATACAAGTTAGGACTATCATCTATTTTAAACTCACTTAGTTCTACACCAAATTTTTTTGCTATTTTAACTAATAATTCACCCGTTAAGCTTCTTCTATTACTCTCTATCAAATTTAAATAAGAAGCTGATATTCCTAAGTCTTTAGCAAAATTCACTTGCGAATAATTTCTCTGTCTTCTAAGTCTTCTAACTGTTGCACCTAAGATCATATATACCTCAAATATTTACAAATTTACCATTAGCTTTATACAATAATTTACAAATTTACAAGATAAACTTAAAAAACAATTGAATTAAACTGATCTTTGTAAATAATTAACAAAAATTAAGGAGTAATATGCCATACAATTTCAATAGTGAAGACTTAGATTATATCATTCCTAATGATGATAAAAATAATAACAAAATTATTTCATTCAGGGAACTAGATTTAAATAATGATAAACGCTGGGCTGGTATTCACAGAAATTACAACATAGATGACGTTAAAAAACTAAGTAGTTCTATAAAAATTGAATATACTCTAGCAAAAAATGGAGCATTAAAACTTTGGGATCTACTAAATACAGAAGACTTTCTACCTACACTAGGCACTTATACAGGAAATATGGCAATACAACAGGCAAAAGCAGGGCTCAAGGCTATTTATGTATCTGGCTGGCAGGTTGCAGCTGATGCTAATCTTTCTGGAGATATATATCCTGATCAAAGTTTATATCCTGCAAATAGTGTACCTGAAATTGTTTCACGAATTAATAAAGCTTTTCTTAGAGCAGATCTAATACAAAATATGGAATTACACCAAAAATCTATTGAAAATAAAAAAATTGACTATTTTCTGCCAATTATAGCAGATGCAGAGGCTGGGTTTGGAGGGCCATTAAATGCCTTTGAATTAATGAAAAATATGATTGAAAATGGAGCTGCAGGTGTTCATTTTGAAGATCAATTATCTTCAGAAAAAAAATGTGGGCATTTAGGAGGTAAAGTCCTAGTACCTACAAGCCATTTTGAAAGAATATTAAATTCAGCAAGATTAGCAAGTGACATACTAAACATTCCCACTATTCTCATGGCCAGAACTGATGCAAATGCTGCTAAATTAATCACTAGTGATGTAGATGATAGAGATAAAGAATTTCTAACAGGAGAGAGAACAAAGGAGGGATTCTATAAAATTAATGGCGGTTTGGAATGTGCGATTGCTATAGGTTTAGCATACAGTAGATATGCTGATCTAATTTGGTGTGAAACTTCAACTCCATCTTTAAAAGAAGCAAAAACCTTTGCTGAAGCAATAAAAAAGGAATATCCAAAAAAAATGCTCGCTTATAACTGCTCACCTTCCTTCAATTGGAAAAAACATCTTAACAGTGATGAAATACGTGTTTTTCAGAAAGAATTAGGGGCAATGGGTTACAAGTTTCAATTTATAACCTTAGCAGGATTCCATAATCTTAATTATTCAACGTTTAATCTTGCAAAAAAATATATAAAAGATGGCATGGAAGCATATACAAAAATACAAGAAGAAGAAAAATTACTACAAGATAGCGGCTATACAGCTATCAAACATCAAAGAGAAGTTGGAGTAAGCTATTTTGATGCAATTTCTGAGACCATTTCCTCCGGCTCTAACAGTACTAGTGCCATGAAAGAATCAACAGAAAAAGAACAATTTTAAAAATTAATGTCTAAGCTAAAATAAATCTAGCTTATTCCGTTATTTAAATAATTACACTACTAGGGTGTAAGAATTTTTTCATTTATTTCACACTTTTGTTTGTACCAAAACGCTTCGTTTAAGAAGTTTACGCCATATTTGCATTCTAAACCACTAAATTTTTCGTACCTTCCAGTTCCGCTCAAATACTTATTTATTCCACTTCCAACCCCTCTTACGGATTTCCTTTTTCTAGAAACCCAAAATTTTTCATCTTTTTGATTAGTGCCTTCACAAAATATATCAAGTGCTATATCGTCTCCTACTATTTCAATTTTTCCATAGCAAAACTCCAAACCATAATCACCTAAAGAATCTGTCCATTTACCTTCTGTTTCTAAATGAACATATTTACTTTTATCAGCAAATATCATTTGCTTCTGAGTGCTATCCCCATACGCATCATAGACATACTCTAAGGCATTACTTTCTAACATATACATAACTAAAAGTACTATAAATGCAGTATATCTCAATTTATAAAAACTACTTAAACATTAAAATAATAAACAATATTTAAGCCTCACGCATAGCACTTTTTATTTTTTCAGGAGTTATAGGCAAAGACCTCACTCTAGCACCTACGGCATTATCGATAGCATTTGCTATAGCCGGGGCCACTACTGTAGTCGCAGGCTCTCCAGTGCCAGCAGGATAGTGTCCATTCTCAATAATTACTGTATTTATTGCAGGGGCTTGATCTAATCTCATAGGTGTCCAAGTGTCAAAGTTAGCCTGATCAATTGAGCCTTTGCTCATTGTTAATTCCTCATATAAAGCTATAGATATACCATAAAGAGCAGATCCTTCTATCTGCTTTCTTACTCCATCTGGATTAACTGCCGTTCCAACATCCATCGCAATGGTCATATTAAGTATACTTACTTCTGCAGTTTTAGGATCTACGTGAACTTCTGCTACACATGCAGTCCAAGTTGGAGAACCTCTTTCCTGTGAAGTTACGCAAGCTAATCCCATACCTATATTTTCACCTAATGGTTTTACACCATAGCCAGCTTTGCCAGCAGCAACTAACAAGGCATTTCTTAATCGATGAGAAC
>CAYRXL010000004.1:0-8613 GCA_964428295.1 uncultured Alphaproteobacteria bacterium | reverse complement strand
AATTACCCCCCCTCCCCTTCTGAATGCACCAGGTGCATTAAGATGGGCCAACCTGAAAGATAATGGATCTAATCCTGATTTTTGTGCCATCTCATCCATAAAACTTTCTACTGCCCAAAATGTCCAAGCAGGTGCAACAGATCTCAAGAACCCTACTGGTAAGGCTTTATCAGACAACTCATTATTAACTGACCTAACTTTGTGATTAGGAATATCATACCAATGATCTGAGCCGTTGGTTGAAAATTGATCAATCTTTCCTTTTTTATCAACAGACTCTGCCATAAAACCTGGTGCAGCCCTCTTGGTAGACCATCCAGCTACTACATCATGATTCATAGTTGTAAGTTTTCCAGATTTTTCACCACCTTCAATCATTTGATAAGTAGGTGTTCTATGAAAATCAAATTTTAAATCAACTTCTCTGCTATAAATTAATTTAACTGGTCTATTAATATACTTGGAAGTTTGGGCAGCCAAAATAAAATTATCTGGCTCTGTTCTTCTTCCAAAGCCGGTTCCAGCATAATACTGGTGACATACTACTTTTTCGGGTTCTATACCCAATGCACCCGCTACACTTGGAACTGCCATACTAAACCACTGATTTCCTCCATGTAGATGCCAAATTCCATCTTTTTCAAAAGCCACACAATTCATAGGCTCCATACATCCATGATAAGCTATGGAAGTTTCATAAATTGCAACATGCTTGTTATTAGCTTTCTTAATAGTTTTATCAGGCTCTCCCTCTAAAACCCATATAAATCCTTTGGATGGATCTTTTTGCAGGTTGATTGATTCTTCCCTGATATTTTGAGATGAAACGTTCTTATTTTCACCCAGATCCCATTCTACCTTAAGACTTTTTGCTGCTTTATCAGCAGCCCAATAGGTTTCACCCAAAGCAACCACATAACCAGTGTTGATTTTTACAAAACCTTCCTTTTCAACATAAACCCCTACATATCCATCAATTTTTTTAGCTTCTTTTTCGTCTACAGCAATCGGAACTGCACCAAACCTAGTAGGATTTTCTACTATAATTCCATAAACCATATTTGGTACAAAAACATCAATGCCATATTTTGCACTTCCATTAAGTTTGGAAGGTATATCAAAAGGTAATTTTGATTTACCCACGATATTATATTCGCCAAAGGATTTTAATTTTATAGATTTCATTTCTTCTTCTGAAAATGTTCTATCAATAGTCGTTTTAGACAAAATATTCTTATAACTTATAGTTTTCCCATTCTTGCTAACAACTAAACTATTTTTTGCATAGCAATCAGAAGGCTTAGCATTTAGCAGTTTTGCACCTGCCTCAACTAAAGCAATTCTTGCAGAAGCTCCAATTCTTGAATTTCTATCAAAAGTCCAATTAACTGACCAAGATCCTCCCGTAAGCATTAATCCCCATTTAGGATCCGAATCAGGGTAATCTACTCTTACATCGTTCCAGTCTACTTCTAGCTCTTCAGCCACTGCTTGCGCTAAAGCCGTTCCTACATGTTGACCTAGTTCAGTCTTAGTAATATGTACAGTAGCTATCCCATTATAGTCCATTGATAAATATTGCTGATGGTCCCAGCTTCCAGCAGCAATCGCTTTAGAAGCATTATTTGTCTGATTTGGTAGTATAGCGTAACCAATAATAAGCCCGGCTCCCGCTGTTGAACCAACTAGAAGCTCCCTTCTTGTAATATGCGCCTTATTACTCATCTGTTCCTCCCAGTATTATACATAAATGAATCTCAGTGTAGCTAAATTATAATTCAATTGCTAAAAAATCTCTATACCTAATATTATTTTTTTAGTAGCGCTTGCATAAAGATACCTCTTGCGATAAATCTATTAAAAATGTTTAAATTAATCTTAATTATAATATTATTTACGCATTATTTTTCAAATACATTGCTTGCTCATGCAATATTGGAATATTCAGAACCTGCAAGAAGGTCCGTATTATATAGACCCCCTGACCAAATAGTACTTACCTTTAATGAAGCTATTGAAACTACTTTTGCCAAAATAAAGTTATTAAATGAGAAAAATAAAACCATAATTACAAAAGAAAAACCAAAAAATAAAAATAATAAAAAATCTATTTTCATTCCTCTTTTAAATCTACAAAAAGGAATATATTTTGTAGAGTATGATGTTATTTCTGTTGATGGACATAGAGTTAGGGGAAGATACAAATTTACTATAAAAGACTCGAACTAATCAGAATGATAGAAGTTTTAATAGGGTCAGTCAAATTTTTGCAACAATTTAGTTTATCGCTTCTTTTAGGAATATACATAATTAATGGCTTGCAACAATTCAAAAAATTAGATTTTAATTTATTTGTTTTATGCTTGTTGACTATAAATATAATTTTTATACCCATTACCTTACAGGTACAAACATTTTATTACTTTGAAAGTAATAGTTCTTTACTTAATCTTGAAGCATTAAAGACGGTTGCATATGAAACTAGATATGGGAATATTTGGATTATTAGGTCACTGCTATTACTAATTCTAGTAAGCATAATTTACATATTAAAGAACGTCAAAAGTCGGAATTATCTTATATATTTTTTTATATCAATATTAATTGCTACTCCTAGCTTCTACGGGCACTCATCATCTTATGATACAGCATACATATCTATCCCAATTAACTTCTTACATATTTTATCAATTAGTGCATGGTTTGGTTCGCTACCTTTCCTCATGCTTAATATTTTTGATAACAATAATGATATTAATAAAAATTTACTTATAAAATTTTCTAAATTTGCTACATCAATGATCGTTATTGCTATATTGTCAGGTTTATTTCTTACCATAATTAACCTAGATTATAGATTTGCGGCACTTTTAGGGACTGCATATGGTCAAATTTTAATTGCTAAAATTGTTTTGATAATATTTGCAATGTCATGCGCTATCTACATACGTCTAACCTATCTAAAGAATTACAAAACAACTGAGAAAACTATAAATATAAGAACTAAAAATATAAGATATGTAATTATTATTGAAATAATATTTGCTTTATTAACTTTTTTTATAGGAATTTTGTTAACACAAATAATTCCAGGAGCTCATGATGAAATAATTTGGCCTCTAAACTTTAGGATTTCTGTTGATGTAGCAATGGAAAATCAATCAATAGTAAAAATTATTAACTATTTAATTTTACTATCATCATTGGTCATTGGATTATTAGTAACAGACTATCTTATAAATAAAAATTTAATAAGATTTATTACACTTCTACTTCCTTCAACCATTATATTAGGGACAATTTCAATATACTTATTGTCGGTAGAAGCCTATTCTGCAACATATAAAACACCCAACGTTCCTTACTCAGCTATATCAGTATCAAACGGAAAGAAGATCTATAGGGATTACTGTATATCATGCCACGGATTTTCTGCACAAGGGGATGGAGAGTTAGCAGACAGCATAGAGGATATAAAACCAGCAAATCTTACAGAACCACACACTGCCTACCATACAGCAGGAGATATATATTGGTGGTTAACTTATGGCATGCCTCCCAGCGTAATGCCAGGGTTTAATTCTATTTTAACAGAAGATGAGCGATGGGATTTAATAAACTATTTAAGAACACTATCTGCTGGATACGAGGCAAGAATTATAACAGATAATATTATTTCCAATAAACCTTGGTTGCCTGCAATAGATTTTGATTTTGTAACATATACTGGAATACCAGGACGGTTATCACAATATAGACTTAAAAAGTCTATTATATTAATTATTTATTCAGAAAATAACCGTAATAAAGATAGATTGAATAAACTAACCAAAGTCTATGATGACATTAAAAATGCTGGTGGAGAAATACTACTGGTTCCTTATAAAAAGGATAAAAGTGTAATTCAAAATTTAAATACCGTGCCATTTCCTATTGTATTTGATGGTTCAGAAGAGATAACAGATACCTATAACTTATATAGAAGAACCCTTGCTTTTCCAGATAAAAAAGATATAAAAGAAAATATTGACTACATGGAATTATTAATTGATAAATACGGTTATATTAGAAGCCGATGGCTTTATAGAATAGAAAAAAAATCAGATAATACTTCAAGATATGTTGAAATGGTCAAATTTTTAGAAAAAGAAGGAAAAATACTTCCTCCGCCTGATGAGCATGTACACTAACAGAAATAATAATATAGTTAAATTTAATGATATTTTAGACTTTATAATGAATTAGGAAAATAAAATGAAATTTTGTGTATACTTAACAATAATCACTAATATTTTTATTTTATCAACCAAAGTAAATTCCCATACATATGAAAAAATGGGCATTGAAATTTTACATCCTTGGTGTTCCTCAAGTAAAAAAGAAGGTAATTCAATATGTAACTTAACAATTGCAAATAACACAGAGAATCCAATATCTTTAACAAATATATATTCGGATGATATAGGCTACATAATAATAATGAAAAATGATAATCCTGCTGAAAAAATAGTTATTCCTGCAAATGGCATAAGAACTACTGATGACTTTACTCTTATGCTACATGGCACTAAAAAAGATCTCATAAAAGGAGAAAACAGCAGTGCTAATCTAGAGTTTGATAATGGAATGACTATAAATATAAGATTCGTAATTGGTGAAGACACCATGCTTATCGATAACAAGAAAAATGATAAAAAACATAGTGACCATGGGAACCATCACTAACCATAACAACCATCACATTGAATTGAACTTTCAAATATATTCTATTAATATTAATTTGCGTATTTATATAAATTATATTAGTCTTTTGGCATTTAGCAAAAGAATTATTTAACCAAAACGTAATGAAAATATTTTTATATGAGTACAAAATTTGAAGAAAGAATGAGAAGAGCCGAAGCAACAGGTAAATTCTTTGTTAAAGCTCAAAAAACAAAGGATGTATGGTTATGTGTTGCATTGCCTATAATAATACTTATTAGCTTATTTTTCGTTACATACGTTGAGCTTACTAAATAAATTTGCTCTTAATTATTACTAATTATTATATAACATAATAACATATTGAAAAAATAATAATGGTATCAAAGTTAGTAGAAGAATTGTCCAAACGTCCATGTATTACTGTAAGCAACAATACTACTATAAAAGAATTAGAAGAAGTTTTAAAAAAGTATAATATTGGTGCAGTGGTTATTTCAGACAAAAAAGAAAATCCATTAGGAATCGTATCAGAAAGGGATATAGTAAGAAATCTGTCGAAAATATCATCAAACTTAACTAAAACATTAGTTACAGAAATTATGAGCTCAAACTTAATAACTTGCAGCCTAAAGTCTACTTCTGAAGAAATAATGAAATTGATGAGTACGAACAAAATCAGACATATACCAATAGTAGAAAATAATAAAATTCTTGGTTTGGTCTCCATAGGTGACGTAGTAAATAGATTGCTCTCTAAATATTCTGATGAAACAAAGTTATTAAGAGAATATATAAATTCTTAGTTAATTTATTTTTGTTCATAAGGTCAGTTAAAATTTGATTGTAACTAAATTTTGCTAGTTCATACTTAATTATATTTAATCGATAGGAGAAAGAAATGGGACGTAAATACTTTGTTCTGATAGAATTAGGTAGGATAATAGTAACAATTATGTCTGGATTGTATAGTTTAAACTTTTGAATGGAGAAGTAAATTGCCTAGTTTTGATATAGTATGCAGGACAGACATGCAAGCGGTAAAGAATGCATTAGATGGTGTTGAGAGAGAGATAAGCACTAGATATGATTTCAAGGGAAGTTCTAGCAAAATTGAAAATAATGATGATGTTTTTTTTGTTTTTAGTGAAAGTGAACAAAAGAGAAAGCAAATTTTAGATTTAATACTTACCCATTTAACTAGAAAAAAAGTATCTTCCCAAGCACTAGAACTAGGAAAAATAGAAAATGCCAGTGGAAACATGATGCGTCAAGAAATTAAATTTAAACAAGGAATCACTAAAGAACATGCTCAAACAATAATTAAAAACATCAAATCTTCTAAGCTAAAGTTACAAGTTTCCATACAGGGTAATGAATTAAGAGTAACAGGAAAAAAAAGAGACGATCTTCAGTCTTCTATTCAGCTTATTAAAGAGCTAAAATTAAATATTCCCATTGATTTTATCAATTTTAGAGACTAAGAATAGAAATCAATTCTCATTCGTATTACTCATCAAATCTATTAATGATTCTAGATTGTTGTTAATGCCGTTTAACTGAAAGCTTATAAACAACAACAATATTATGGCTATTAAATAAAATTTATCTTGGCTAATAGTAATATCTAAGAATAACTTGTTTTTCAAGTTTACCTCCTCTGAGTTTATAGTACTAGATATTTAACATATTATTATAAATATACAAATTATCAAAAACTAAAGTTAAATTCTTTATCTACAGGTATCTGATAATTATTAGCTATCACATTAGTTTGAGAGGCAAGTTTTATCACTTCAAAAAATTCTTTTTCCATAGTTTTCATTAAACCTTTTTTTCTTGCTTTGCTAATTAATTTTCTTGTAGATGAACCATCTCTGTTAATTATAGCAACTGAAGCAAATACTAATTCTTTCATGAAAGGACTTACTTCATTTAAAACATTAGCATTATCTTGGTATAAATTTGGAAGCGAAGAAATATCGATATTATCATTAATAATCAAACTTGATTTAGAAGATAAAACTATAACATGCAATAATTCATTAAACATTTTTTTGGTTAAGCCTTTGTTTTTAGCTGAAAAAGTATGAGAATGTATACAATACTGACAATTATTTATAACGCTTACCGTAATATATACTATTTCTTTTTCAAGAGAGGACAGCTCACCTGAAGGCATTATTCGCCTTATTTCACTCCATATGTAATCTAATAAACTAGGGTTATTAGCTAGGTATTTCCAAAAGTTATTAATTTTAGAATTTCTGGTATTTTCAATATCTTCAAAAATACTTTTAACTCTTTTAGATGCGTGTTGATAATTGATTGGTTTAATTGTAGTCATGTTATTAATCCCTAATTATATGTTTAATTATAAAATAACCTAAACAAATAAATATTGAAAAAAAAATATTTATATCCATATAAAGTATATCAATTAGCCATAAAGGTAATTGGAATTTAACTAGCTTATAATAAGGAGTAAAAAATGAATAACTATTTAACTTTATTTAATAACAAAACGACAATAGATAGCGATTATAACGCACTGACAAACAATTTAGAAAGTTTTTTTAATTTTTCCTACCCACAATTTTTCCCTGATTATCAGATTATTAAAATAGGAGAAAATAAGTTTAATATTGAAATAGCTTTACCGGGGTTTGATAAAAATAGAATTGATGTTGAAATTAAAGAGAATATTTTAACCATTAAAAGTAAATTGAATAAAAAAGAATCTAGAGAGAAAGAACAGTTAAAGCAATTTGAAAAATCATTCGAGTTGAATAAGAATACAGAAATTATAGGAGCAACTATTAAAAATGGATTATTAACAATAAAACTCGAGAATATAATTCCAAAAGAGCAACAATCAAGAATAATAAATATAAATTAAGTTTATTTGATAGATTTAGGAGAAATGGGATCCTATTTCTCCTAAAATGGCAAATTACACCCATTTATAAAACAAATATACTAGCTGACAATAACAAATAAAAAATTTAAAAATTTGTTATTTTATAATATAATTTAATCATAATTACTAAATTGTGATAATTACGTTTTATTTTTCATATATTTTTAATAGAGTTAGCAACAAGTGGATTACAATATTGCGATAATCGGTTCGGGGCCATCTGCTCTTTATACAGTACAGTCTATACTAAAGATATCTGAAAAAATTAGAATTGACGTATTTGAAAAGCTGCCTTCTCCTTACGGCCTAATTAGATACGGAGTTGCGCCAGACCATCAGAAAACTAAAAATATAATAAGGGTCTTTAGAAAAACACTTCTAAAAGAAAATGTTAACTTCTATGGCAATGTAAATATAGGAAAAGACCTAAATATTAAAGACTTGCAAATGTGCTATGATTCAATAATATTAGCTACCGGAGCATCTAGAGATAAAAATATATCTATTCCTGGCTCATGCCTAGGTAACGTAATAGGCTCTTCATCATTTGTAGGATGGTATAATGGACATCCTGACTTTTATGACATTTCTCCTAATTTAAACGGTGATACTGCTGTTTTATAGGCAACGGAAATGTAGCAATTGACTGTGCTAGAATATTATCAAAATCTGAGAAAGAGTTTTTAAATTCTGATATCACAGATTATGCTATGCAGAAAATTATTAGTTCTAAAATTAAAAAAATTCATATAGTAGGAAGAAGAGGACCTCTTCAAGCTAAGTTTACTCCTGTTGAACTTAGAGAAATGGGAGAATTAGAAAATAGTATTTCTATAATTGATAAAGAAACAATAGTGTCAAATAAATAAGACGAAGAAAATTTTAATACAAGAATTAAAAAAAATGTAGAAATATTTAAAAAATTTTTAAACAACAAATCAGAAAAAAATAAAAAAAGTATATTTTTTAACTTTTTTATGAGCCCTAAA
>CAYRXL010000003.1:32185-32743 GCA_964428295.1 uncultured Alphaproteobacteria bacterium | reverse complement strand
ATTCAAACCGAAACGATTAGTTGGAATAGAACCCTCTGAGGCTATCTCTATTGCTATAAATAATAACAATAATAATATCGTCGAATTTTATAAATTATGAGTGGAAGAGTTAAATTTCAATGAAACATTTGATTATGTTTTTTCTCTAGGAGTACTCCACCACATACCCAATGCAGAAGTAGTAATGAAAAATATACATAAAAGCCTAAAAAGTGGAGGCAACTTTATTTTTTGGGTCTATGGATACGAAGGCAATAAAATCTATATTATAATTTTTAATAACCTAAGAAGAATAACAAGAATCCTACCAGATAGTATCTTAAGGATTTTTTGTAATCTTTTCCTAATCTACGATACTTTTTATGTCTTTTTCATCAGCAACAACATTTTGATTTACATCAATAACTATATTGAATTTAATTTTTTGTTTAACATTTTTTTCATGTTCATAAATTCCTATTATTTCTTGAATAATAAAATCTTTAATAAATATTTTTCTTTTAATTGAATTTTTAATTTTTTTTTGTTTTAGTTCTATAATTTTAAAATTATTCTTTT
>CAYRXL010000003.1:30849-32175 GCA_964428295.1 uncultured Alphaproteobacteria bacterium | reverse complement strand
AAATATATGTTGCTCATTTTATAAGTTTTTATGTTTATTTTTTAATTTACCATTAAAAAGTTATTTTTTTGAGGTCTTTAGGAAAGTAAACTGGGAAAAAAGAAACTACATAATATTTGATCAGCTAAATCCTTCATATTCAAAATACTATAAAAGAAAAGAAATAGAATCACTTTTACAAAAATGCTCTTTTAAGGATTATCAAATTAGCAGTAGGCATGGCTATTCTTGGACAGTAATTGCTAAAAAATAAATTAAGTTCACTTATCCTTTTACTTAATATAAATGTTATAAATAATAACTGCTAACTATTTGTTTATAATATCCAAAAGGATTATATAAAACCTATGTTATTTAATTATTTTTTAATTTTAATACTTATCCTAACCCCACGCCTGCTAATGATTTTTTTATTTCCTGAAACTGGAGGAGATTATGAGATATATTTTACAGTGGCTAAAAACATTTTCAGAGGATGTGGCGTATCACTAAGTTCAATAGAGAGCACAAACTGCGTGCCTCACTTTGGGGGTAACCATGGACCAGGTTATCCTTTCTTTATGGCCATAATATGGCATCTCTTTTCTGAATCCAACAATAGTGTGAGAATTTGTCAAACTATAGCTTATTCCATTAGTGCTTTGTGGCTAATAAATGCTGTTTATAATAACACTAAAAATATGAAAATATTTATAGCAACAGGAATAATTTTTTCACTCTCTCCTCTAATGATTTCCTGGCCAAGATATATACAAACCGAAACTCTATCTCTTGCTGCAAGCATATGGGTTCTTGCTGAATTATTACATTCAATAAACGCAAAAAAAATAAGAGTTTTATATATATCCATAGCTTTAATTTTTGCCACTTGGATTAGACTTGACAATATATTTTTATCTATACCTATTGCAATTACATCATTTTATATACACGGAATAAAACAGGGATTTCTAAGAGGGTTTTTAATAGCAATGATATTGTCTAGCACATGGGCTTTATGGACTGCTAGAAATATATATGTACAACTTCCAAGTATCTTTCCTACAAATATGGTGATGCCTGACGGAAGTAGATCGCCAACTGGTTATTTATTGTGGATAAAAACTTGGGTTACCCACGAATACGAAAGACCAGCTACACTCTGGAATGTAAATAGAAAAATATATAACACTATTTCTATCCCGGCGTACGCATACGAAAATGAAATAGAGAAAAAAGAAATAGCTAAATTACTAGTGAAATTATCTAAAATAAATGGCAAGAATTTTCCAAAAAATATTGATGATGATTTCAAATATATAGCCTTAAAAAAAATTAAAGAAAATC
>CAYRXL010000003.1:20904-30839 GCA_964428295.1 uncultured Alphaproteobacteria bacterium | reverse complement strand
CTTACAGATATAAATACTGGATAAAAAATCCTATAATTCGCTCATACAGATTATGGACAAATCCTTTCTCGAGTTTTGGTTGGCCTAATGAAATACCAGATAAAGGTCTAACTAAAGAAGATAGATTACTTGCTTCAAAAGGTAATATTTATATATTAATAGATACATTTTTAAAATACCCTTTGCATGCAGTTTCTAAGGCAGTGGTAAATATCTACAGAATCATAATTATGATCATGTTTATATATTTTGTATTCACAACTTATAGAAAAAAACCATCACAACTAATCGATATAAGCTATATGAATTGTATTTTTTTTGTATTAGCTAAAACTATCTTTGTCTCACTAACCGCAACAATCGAAACTAGATATACTGTCAATACCTATCCATTCATTGAAACTTTTGTAATGTTATGCCTTTTTAACAAAATTAATAATAGAAATATTAAAAATATATATAAAAAATGAACGTATAAGTATTGCGTTAAAAAGACAAAGAATTGGATTAACTGGAAAGCTATATTTCGGAGAAATAATTGGCCCTGTAATCAAACCAAAAAATATTATTAAGAATAAAGAATATAACAATATATATTTATTTTTTTTAAGGAGGTATAAAACACTTGTTAAAATTGATACGAATATGAAGATGCTAGAAATAAATGAGGATATAGTTATGATAGCATAACCTCTATATTCATCTTTACCTATGACGTCAAACAGCCAGGCATCAATCTTAGCGTACTCATAAAAAGATGGATGTGGTAATTTTCTTACATTAATATCTAATAAGATGCCTGAAGTTAGCAAGTTTGTCAAAAACCCCTTCATCCAGGAGTAAGTTATATCATATATCTTTTGTTCGGATATAATCTCCATTGAAATTTTTGTCAGTAGCTTACTGTTGTAATAAGTGTCATTTTGAAGTCCTCCTTCTTCGATAATTTTTTCGTTTACCTTTTTAATAACCATATCCCGACTAGCACCTTCTGATTGACTTAATACAGCGGGAACCACCCAATATGCTAGATGAGATCCTGTTTGGCTTGAAAGCGCAATTGTGTTGTTATTAATATAATTTTGAGCAATCCTAAAACTGCTCGGAAAAACTGATAGTATAAAAAAAAGAAACATGCTCAGTACTATTTTACTTAATCTAATTTTAGAATAATAGATTAAAAATATTAGAAGAGGACAAAGTACAACTAATGGAAACACTATAATTTTGGTAAAAGATGCTAATCCTAGACAAACACCTGAACAACATAAGTATCGTATAAAAAATCTACTCTTATAGCTTTTTATTAAAAAGAATAAAAAAGATATGAATAAAAAAAGGAAAAGCGTTTCGGATAGAATCTGAGAACTTAGCACCACTGATATTGGAGAAATTGAAGCAAAAATTCCAGTTATCAAAGCGTGCTCTGGAAAAATAAGCTTAATACCTTTGCTCAAAATCACACATGAGAATGAATCTAAAATCATTTGAATAATTAATATAAAAATGAGATCTTTACCTGTGAGCCACATTAAAATTTCAAAAAAATAGAATGCCCCAGGCATCCTCTCGCTCAGTACGTTTGAATCAAGATTGCTCCAAGGAGTGTAAGCTCCTTTAGATGACCAATCCCAATACATAAACTGATCCTCAATAATATGGCTGTCAATACTTACATCGCTTAAAAAAAGATAGATAATTCTTATAACTAAAGCTAAAAAAAATATTATTATACTTTGCTTCATTTTATATCGCTTTAATTCTAAAAAAAGCAACTATTACCATTTTAAGAAGGAGCAAACCATGGACAAATCTAGATATCTGTGTTGTGCCATAAGTCCGAGCCTTATATCTAATTGGAATTTCTAGCATTTTCAAATTTAATCTAGACGCGCCAAATATAATAAAAAAGTCACCGAATGGATCAAAGGGTCCTAAATCTTTATTTTTGACTAAAAACTTATTATAATTATGTTTTCTAATAACCTTGGTTCCGCATAAAGTATCTGTAAATCTTTGACCTAATAACCATGAAAATAGAGAAGAAAAAAACCTGTTAGCTAAATGATTTAAAAATCTCATTGCATTATCATCCATAGGATATACTAATCTGGTCCCATTTACATATTCTGCTTCTCCTGAAATTATTTTTTCCCAGAATTTTTCAAGATCCTCAGGTGGAACAGTAAGGTCAGCATCAAGAATCATCAAAACATCATTTTTTGCAAGGTCAAAACCATAAAAAACAGCATCAGCTTTACCTTTACCTAACTGTTTATATGATCTTATTTTCAATCCAGTTTTAATAGAATCTTTACTTTTAATTACATTCTGTATTTCTTCCCATGTTCCATCATTAGAATTACCTTCTACAAAAATAACCTCCAGATTATTTGTAAACCTAGGCAACCTTCGAAGCGCCGACCTAATATTCCCATACTCATTTTTACAAGGAATTATAACACTCGCAGACTTGGGTAGGTTGTTTTTAGAAGAAACAATCGACCTTGAAATAGAATAATGTCTTAAACAAAATAAAGAAAATATTGGAATAGGGGCTAAAAATCTATTTATAAACCTTCCCAATCCAAAAATATTAAAAGGTAATAATATTTTCTTTTCACTTCTTACTGTTTCAAAATTAGAGATATTTAAAAAATTTTCAATATCAGAAGGATTTAAATAAGAAGTTTTTACATCAGGCATTTTCAATCCCAGAAAAGTAGCAAATGATAAAATAGGAGACCATAGAGGAGAATAGTATGATATCAACAATCTAGTGTTTGGATTACATAAACTATGTAGCCCCGAAAGTGTAGTTTGAACGTCATCCAAATAACCTATAGTATCACTCATAATTATGTAATCAAATCTTATCTTCTCTTTAATTAATTCTTGTATATTACACAAGTTACCTTTAAAAAATTTTAAATGAGGAAAGTCCTTCTTTGCAATACTGATTAGTTTAGAGCTCAGATCTATTCCTATTCCATTCTTTGGCTTTAATCCAGCTAATAAATTACCACTTCCACATCCTAGTTCTAAAACATTGCTTTCTGGAAGAATGAGCTCTTTTACCATCAAAAGATCTTCTTTGTGAAAACTTTTACCCTTTTTTATCCAATTTTTCCTTTGAGGTGCATATGAATCAAAATGATATTCTATATTTCTTTTGTCATTTTTTTCTAGTTTAATATTTTTCTTCATTATATTCTCTTAGATTTGTATTTATAAACTCCACCTATTTATATCACGTGGTAGACGAATATTTCTCCATATTCCCTTAATATCAACAAGCAAACCATCGCTGACTAAAAGAGTTGAAATTTTTTTTAATTTAAAATTTCTAAATTCTTCATGAAAAACTGCCCCTACGATGCAATCATACTTGCCTTTTGGATTGACAATTCTGATATTATATTGTTCTAATGCACTAAGAGAAGATACTTTAGGATCGTATACATCTACCTTATAGTCATTTTTCAAAAATATTTTTACTAATTCTGCTGACTTTGAATTTCTGAGGTCAGTGACATTTTCTTTAAAAGTTAAACCTAGTACAAGTATTCTAGATTTTTTCTTTAATTGTTTTTTAATTTCTCCAAATATGAAGTTAGGCAATGAGTCATTTATTTCTCTTCCTGCTAGAATAACTTTTGGTTTATAGCCTATTTCTCTAGCCACCTTAGCCAAGTAGTAAGGATCTACTCCAATACAGTGTCCACCTACTAAACCCGGTTTAAAATCTAAAAAATTCCATTTGGACTTGGCTGCAGCTAATACTTCATCGGAACTTATATTTAGTCTTTTACAAATCATTGCTATTTCATTTACAAAGGCAATATTAATATCTCTTTGAGCATTTTCAATTGCTTTAGATGCCTCTGCTACTTTAATGCTTGGTGTTTCATACACACCTGCTCTAGTTATTTTAGAATAGATAGAGGACAATATTTTTCTGGTTTTAGGATTGTCTGCAGATACTACTTTAACTATGTTATTAATTTTGTGATCAGTGTCACCAGGATTCACTCTTTCTGGGCTATAACCTATATTAAAATCATCATAAACTTTAAGCCCTGAGATTTTTGACAAAATTGGTCCGACAATATTTTCTGTAACTCCAGGATAAACAGTGCTTTCCAAAACAACGATTGACCCTTTTTTCATTGCTTTACCTACTAATTTAACAGCATTTTTCAGTATATTTAGATTCGGCTCCTTCTTTCTGGTCACAGGAGTAGGCACAGTAATAATATAAATATCTTTATTAATAATATCTTTGGG
This sequence comes from uncultured Alphaproteobacteria bacterium, assembly GCA_964428295.1. GTDB lineage: Bacteria > Pseudomonadota > Alphaproteobacteria > TMED109 > TMED109 > CAYRXL01. Next base: position 26,552 of record CAYRXL010000003.1, on the reverse strand, counting down.
ATTATTGGTTGCATTAAATGCATAAAGCGAAGCTATTTGATTGTTCTTTAATTCTTTAGAACTATCAATGCCTCTTCTAATCTCATTTACCCTTTTTAAATTAATATCATAACCAAAAACTTCGTTGTATTTCGACAATTCGATTGCTAATGGAAGGCCAACATAACCCAAGCCTATAACAGCTATCTTATAATTATTTTTAGTCTTTTTATTCACTATTTTTACAATGTTTAAGATTATTAATTATTCAATAAAATATTATTAACTAAATTTTACTAAATTATTTAAAAATTTGAAAATATATGTTCATACATTGATATATATTTTTTACAAACTATTTTCTGATCCATATCACTTTCTACAATTTTTCTGCTTTCCTTCGAATATTTTATTCTTAGTTTATAATCCGTAGCTAATTTTATTATTGCTTTTGATAAAGAATCAGCATCATTATAAGGAAATGTTAATGCATTTTTATTATTTATAGCAACTTCAGTACAACCAGGAACATCAGATGCTATAATAGCTCGTCCACAAGCTGCTGCTTCCATTAGGCTCATAGGCAATCCTTCTCTTTTGCTTGCTAAAACTGCAATATGTGATATTTTCCATACGTTTCTTATATCCTCAACTTCTCCCAAATGTTTTATATTATTAATATTAGTTATCTCTTTTAGTCTATCTCTTGTAATAGAAGTTGGGTTTTTTTCATCTATAGAACCAGCAAGTATTAAAAGTAAATTAGGATAGTTCTTAATTGCAAGCTCAAATGCCTTTACTAGATTCTCTATCCCTTTATCTTTAAGCATTCTCCCTACATATGCAAGCACCAAGGGTTTAGAAAGAGGCTGCTTTAGTACATTGAAATAATTTAAATCAATCCCAGAACCACGGATTATGGTGATATTTTCTTTAGGATATTTTAATAAATATGACAAATAAGCAGCATCATGTTTATTTTGTGTTACTATTCTTACAAATGAAGATTTAGCAATCACATAGAGATAGAGTTTCATTATAACTCTCAAAATCAATCCTTTAAATCCTGTTGACAAAAAAATAAATCCTAACCCTGTAAAAGTTAATATCATGGGAGTTTTTATTGAAAGAAAAGAACCTAAAGAACCTAATGCTATAGGTCGCATCGAAATTAAGTGTATTAGATCAGGTTTAACTTGTCTTATTACTCTAATTATTTGCACGATATCTCTTACTAAGGCTAAAGGTGCTACAGAACCCCTATTAGAATTGATTCTATAACAATTAAAACCATATGCTTCCAAGATTTTAAACTTACCTGTGTTATTACAAGCTAACGAAACCCTATAGCCCTGCTTGATTGCAAGCAAACCCAAATTAATTCTATGGGAAATAAAATACCAGTCTTCAGTAACTATAAATAATATGTGTTTTTTCATTGCCAAAAAATAAAATCAAATACCCATCAAGAAGATATGATGCTACTAAACATATCCATTAGACTTAGACCAGATATAGTAGGATATAAGAGTCCAGAGCTTCCAGGCATTATCTCTTTTACCGCCAAAAAAGTCTTCTTTCCAGTTCTTAAAAACTATATCATTCTTGAACCCCATGCTTTCTATATTTTTCGAATTTGTCGCTTCATCAACTAAATGTCTAAGATCTGATTTTAGCCAGTTGGAAATTGGAATTTCAAAACCTTTTTTAGGTAGAGACAAATACCAATTTGGCAATCTATTTGAAAAACTATTTCTTAGTATCTTTTTTCCTTTTAAATATCCTACTTTCATTTGTCCAGGTATACTAAATGCATATTCTACTAAGTCTTTATCCAAGAAGGGAGATCTTACCTCAAGACTATTTGCCATACTCATCCTATCAACCTTTACAAGCATATCTGCAGGAAGAGAGCATCCCAAATCCATAGATAAGACTGCATTTATGGGATCTTCAAAATTCTCTCCTAATTCCTCTAATATATTTATAATTTCATCTTTTTCTTTGCAAAATAGTTTTTTAAATTCATCTTCAGTCATTTGATCCATTAAGTACATCTGAGTTTTAGCATTACTTCCAGATACAGTTTCTAAAAATCTTCGTAATCTTCTTGAGTTTTCTCCAATAAAATTTTCTTTGTTATCCGGTAAAATTTCAGATAATTTTCTTCTAATAGAATTAGGGATTAGGTTTCCAACTCCAGCCCATCTAAAACCTAAATACTTCCTGTATCCACCAAAAACCTCATCACCTCCATCTCCCGATAAAGCCACGGTCACCAACTTTCTAGCTTCACGAGATATTATGTATAGTATCTGCAAAGGGTTCGTCATTAGCCATCAAAATTTCTGGAACCAATTTTAAAGTATCTTTTGGTGTAACATTTATTGAATAATGATCCATTCCAAAATATTTTGATAATTTAGAAGCATTTTTTCTTTCTTCATAATAGCTGGAAGAATTTTCATAACCTAGAGTAAAGCAAGGCAACCTCTTTCCTATTTTAGAGAGACCTGAAAGAATTATTCCTGAATCAAGTCCGCTAGACAAAAACAACCCAATAGGAACATCACTCGACAATCTCTTTTGTAAGGAGTTATCAAACAATTGTATCAATCTTTTCTTAGCCTCTTTATATGATATTTGGCTGAAAAAATCATAGTTCTTTAATTGATACCACTTATTTAAAAAGAACCCCCTAGAACTATATGATGCCAATACACCTGCTCCTAATTTTTTAGCATTTGAAAATATAGTCAAAGGTTCATGGATATACCTAAATCTAAATAAACTTTCAACTGCGCTTCTATCTACTGGACCACAATTAACAATTTTAGATAAAGACCTCACATCAGAAGCAAATGCTAAATAATTATTACCTAAAGAATACACTAAAGGTTTCTTCCCAAACTGATCTCTGCCCAAATAAAGAATTTTTTTTCTATCGTTCCATATAACAAAAGAAAACATACCACTCAGTTTTTTTATCAATTGGTCGCCCCATTCTATCCATCCTGCTAGCAAAACCTCTGCGTCACCATTGGATTTAAATCTATAACCTAATTTGACTAATTCACTTCTTATTTCTTTATAATTGTATATTTCTCCATTGTAACAAAGAACATATCCATTTTTAGTCATCGGTTGATCTGAAGACGAAGATATATCAATAACCCTTAGCCTAGTATGTATAAAGTAGCAATTTTTGCTTATCCATTCGCCATTTTTATCTGGTCCTCTCTTTTGCAAACTGACAATTGCTTTACCCATTTTAGTTTTTAAGTCAGAGTCTATATTTAAACCCTTTAAATTCACAATACCTGCAAATCCACACATATTAATTCTCGTTACATAATTTATATAATTTCTCGTATGATGAAATCATAAGTGGAAGGTTAAATTTGTTAAAAACCCTCTCTCTTGATCTTCTTTTGAGAATATTTAATTCTTTTCTTTTTAAATTTAAAATTGCCATTATTGCTTCTACCAATTCTTCATTATTATTAGGTTGAATTAATTTTCCAATTTCTCCTATTATTTTTTTAGAATCTCCTACATCCGTTGTAATAGGGACTAAGCTTGATGACATGCCTTCACCAAGAGCATTTGAGAAACCTTCCCCAAATATTGAATTTGAGATTACAAGATCTCCTACTCTATAGATTTTTTCTATTTGTTTATGTTCTCCTAATGCTATAACTCCGGATGGAAGTTTTAACTCCTTAGTTCCCTTACCAGCTAAAATAAGTGATGTTTTAGAATATTGTTTACTCACTTCAGAAAACACTTTCAACAAACCTCTATGATTCTTCATAGGGTCGACTCTTGCAACATTAATTAAAACCATATTTTTTTTAGGTATTGAATATTGATTTCTAATAAAATTTCTTTCTTCTTTATCTGATTTAAACTTATTTGTATCAATTCCGTTATATATTACTTTAGTTTTATTATTTCTAAAGCCTATCTGATCATGAAAAGACTTTCCTGCTTCAGAATTAAAAATTAAAGCGTTGGGAACACGAGATAAAATTTTACAAATTTTTATTACTAATTTTAATTTATTTGAATACCTTTTTGTATCCATATTTGAACATCTAATTCCCCATATTAATGGGATGTCTCGACCAAATAACAATTTATATAATCCTGAAAACAAACAAGAATGGTACATCCAAGCATGGATAATATTAGGTCTATATTTTTTAATTATAGACCTAAAAACATACAAATCCTTAGGAGTTATAATTTTATTTTTCATGTTTAATGTAAATACTGGCAAGCCGAGCTCTTTTAACTCATCTGCAAAAGTCCCACCGTCAGCAAGAGTACAAACAGCATGTTTAGGATTTGCCTGAGCTAAGCATACAAGCTGTCTCTCGGCTCCTCCCTGCCCTAAGCCCGTGATCAAATGTAAAACTCTACTTTTATTTTCATCTTTATACATTATTAATTATTTCTTTTAACTGTTTAACATAATCTAAAGATGAGTTATTTAAAGTTAAGATTGAATTTCTTAACATAGGATTGTGGACATCCTTTCTAGGACTAAGATTGCTAATTAAATCATTCATTTCCTCTTCATTCTTGCATAATATTATAGTTTTTTTTATTAAATTTTCCCTATAATCACTCAAAGAGGATGTATTTCTAAATGCTATTACGGGAGTACCCAAAGCTAGTGATTCTAATGCGTTGTTTGGAAGACCTTCCCATCTTGATGGTAAAATTAAATAATCTGCACCAGCAATGTAGTCAAAAGGTTCATCAATATAACCCATAAATCTAACCTGTCTCTCTATCATATAATTCTTAACAAGTTGCTGAAGAAAATTTTGCTGAGGTCCCATACCTATAATATTTAAATTCACTGAACTATTTTGTTTGAGCAAGGGTAAAATTCTATCCAAACCTTTCTGATAAACTAATCTAGAAACAAACACTAATGATAAGCCCTTCTTATCCAATCTCCTAGGAATAACATTAATTCTTGTTTTACTAACATCAATAGGATTTCTTAATAAAAATATTTTATTTTTATTAATTCCTATATTCATTGAATCTTTTTTCATTGCCTCAGAAGTTACTATTACTCCATTGGCCGACGGCATAAATATTTTATGCAAAAATTTTAATAATTTTAACTTAAGATTTTGGGATAATGATATCGAAGCAACATTTGGTTCTCTTACTATTATTTTAGCTTTAATCAACCTTAGTTTTCTTAGTATTATCAATACCACTGAAATATGTGGAAAAGTGCTAAAAATAGCATCTATTTTGGAATTTTTTAAAAAGTTTAATAAACTTGGAATCGATAAAACAAACCTATTATAATTAAGATTTATAATATTTTTATTTTTTAAAAACTTTGATTTCAGTGGCCCCTTAGCATTAATTACTATAAGAAAAATTTCATAATTTTTGTCCCTTAGAGAATTAAAGACTTTTAGTATCACTCTTTCTGCGCCACCACCTGCATAAGATGGAAGAACAATAGCTAATTTCATCTTATTTATATTATTATCCAATTCAATTACTATCAATTTTTATTGCTGCCAAAAAGGCTTCCTGAGGAATATCCACATTGCCCACTTGACGCATTCTTTTTTTACCGGCCTTTTGTTTTTCAAGCAACTTTCTCTATCTAGATATGTCACCTCCATACC
>CAYRXL010000003.1:19128-20894 GCA_964428295.1 uncultured Alphaproteobacteria bacterium | reverse complement strand
CCTTTCTTAAAGCCCCAAGAGTTTCTCGCGCTATTATTTTTGATCCAATGGCTGCTTGTATAGCAATTTTAAATAATTGTTTTGGTATTAAGCCTTTTAATTTAATACATATAATTCGCCCTCTATATTCTGCCTTTTCCTTATGACTAATAAAAGATAAGCTTTCTACTGTTTCTCCATTAACAATTATTGATACTTTTACTAAATCTCCTATTTTATAATCTCTTATCTCATAATCAAAACTAGCATAGCCTCTACTAGCTGACTTTAATTTATCATGAAAATCAAAAACCACTTCATTCAAAGGCAAATCATAAATCAGCACCACTCGATTTCCAGAATATGTTAACTCGACCTGAACTCCTCTTTTATCAGTACATAGTTTTAATACTGCTCCAATATATTCGTTAGGACAAAAAATTGTAGATCTTATCCATGGTTCTTCTACATCCTTTATGTAAACTTGTTATGGCCAGCTAGCAGGATTATGAATGCTTATTTTTTTTGAATTAGTTTTAACTATTTTATAAATAACACTGGGTGGAGTAATCACTAGTTCTAGATTAAATTCCCTTTTTAATCTTTCTTGAGTGATTTCAAGGTGTAACAATCCTAAAAATCCGCATCTAAAGCCTAAGCCTAAAGCAGCGCTAGACTCATTTTCAAATACAAAAGAGTTATCGTTAAGTTTTAGCTTATATATTGAATCCTTCAAATGATCATATTCATTAGAATCTATAGGATAAAGACCACAAAATACAACTGGGATGCTAGGTTTAAAACCAGGAAGAGGGTCAACCATGTTATCGTTTAGACCTGTGATAGTATCTCCAACCCAAGCCTCAGATATTTCTTTTATACTTGCTGTAAAAAACCCTACTTCCCCGGCTCTTAATTGACTAAGCTCTAAAGGTTTAGGAGTAAATATACCAACTTTTTCTATCTGATGCTCTGAAGAGCTTTGTAGTAATTTTATTTTCTTTCCTTTATATAAAACGCCATCTATTATTCTAACTAGTACAATTACCCCCAAATAAACATCGTACCAAGAATCAAGCAAAAGAGCCTTTAGTGGTTTTTTTTCGTCGCCTTTGGGAGCTGGTAGTCTTTTGACAAGAGATTCTAAAACCTCTTTAATACCTAATCCTGTTTTAGCAGACACAGATAAGGCATTACTAGAATTGATGCCTATAAGTTCGCTTATTTGTTGTTTTATTTTATCTGAATCTGCTGATGGCAAATCAATTTTATTTAATATAGGAATTATTTCTAAATTTGACTCTATTGCCAACCAAGTATTAGCAAGTGTCTGTGCCTCTACTCCTTGACTTGCATCGACAAGAAGAATAGCTCCTTCACAAGCTGCCAAAGAGCGAGAAACTTCGTAAGAAAAATCAACATGACCTGGTGTGTCAATTAAATTTAGAAGATATTTTTTTCCATCGTCAGATAAGTATTCTAACCTAATTCCTCTTTCTCTCTCTATTTCCATTGAGTCTAATACTTGTTGTTTCATCTCTCTTAAAGTCAGTCCTCCACAGAATTCTATAAGACGGTCAGCTAAAGTTGATTTTCCATGATCTATATGTGCTATAATAGCAAAGTTTCTTATGAACTCGAGACTCATACCTCCAAAACTCCTAACAAATTACTAAAACTATAAAATATAAAAAACAATGGTAACTATTTACCAAGAAAAAGATCCTATTTTATTTTTTTTTCTCCAAGCTTCAAACATTATTACCGTCCATAATTTGTATGTCCAT
>CAYRXL010000003.1:0-19118 GCA_964428295.1 uncultured Alphaproteobacteria bacterium | reverse complement strand
ACCTTTCACGCACTATCCCTATATCATATAAGAGCTCTGTATCATCTTTTGAAGAATAAATTAAATCTTTGGACCATTCTAATAACGGTCCTCTTATCCAATGAAAAAGAGGTGGTTCAAACCCTCTTTTTGGCCTATCTATAAACTCCATTGGAAGGGTTTTGGATATTACAGATTTAAGTATTGCTTTATCTCCATTTAACACAGTAAACTCATCAGGCAAAGACCAGCAGAAATTTAGTAAAGTGTGGTCAAGAAAAGGAGATCTAACTTCTAGTCCATAAGCCATTGATGCTCTATCCATTTTTACTAATAGATTACCCGGAAGATACGAAACTAAATCTCTAAGCATAAATTCTCTTTCTAGGCATAAATTAAATTTTTTTGTATTTATTTTTTCATATAGGCTATGAGTTAAGTTGTTTTCTTTATAAAACAAATTTTCATCTGGTCTCCAACGAGACATTTCATCTAGATACAATCCATTTGGATCTAAATGACTTAGCCTTCTTAAAATTTTTTTAACAAAGTATGGAGTCAAATTTCCTTCAAAAGAAATTGATGATAAATTACTTATCAAAGACCTTATTATTCGTGGAATGTTTTGCATCTTTCTCCATCTTGCAGCAATCTTCTTATATCTCGGATAACCTCCAAAAAATTCATCTCCACCATCTCCTGTTAACGCAACTGTTACTTTTTTTCTAGCATATTTACATAATAAAGCTGTGGGAATTTGAGATGGATCAGAAAAAGGCTCATCATAAAAATCTGGAATATCTTCAATAACGGAGAGACATTCCTTTTCAGAAATTTTAATTTCATTGTGATTAGTTTTCAAATAATTAGCAATTTTATTAGCATATGGAAGTTCATTCAAATCAAAACCTTCAAAACCGACAGAAAAGCTTCTTATATCTAATCCTTCGGCAAACATAGATCTTACAATACTAGTGCTATCTAATCCTCCAGAAAGAAAAACACCGACCGGAACGTCTGAAGCCATTCTTAATTTTACTGAATTTTTCAATCTTGTTGACAACTCGTCTACTGCATCCCTATAACTACCTTTATAAGTTGAGTGATTTTTTGTGGAAAGGTCATTTATACCATTCCAATATTTAATTAATTTTGGTCCATCTCCTATGGTCATTTTCATAACTGAAGCAGGGGGTAGTTTTTTTGTATTTTTGAAAATACATAACGGGTCTGGAACATAGCCAAATCTTAAATATTCTCTTGCCACGTGTAGATCTAATTTACTTTCATATGAAGGCCAAGAAGAAAAACATCTGGCTTCAGATGCAAAAATTAACGATTTATCTTTGGTTATAGTATAATATAGTGGTTTTTCTCCAAATCTATCCCGCCCAAGCCAAAGAGTTCTAGTACTAAGTTGAAATGCTGCTAAGGCAAACATACCGTTAAATTTTTTAATGGCCTCTAAAAATCCAAAATGCGATATATATTCTAGTGCTATCTCTGTATCTGTGCGGCTTTTCCATTCTATTTTCTTCCAATTTTCAGCTTCTTTTTTAAGTATTAGATAATTATAAATTTCTCCATTAAAAACTATAATCCAATCTTTGTTTTCAGATAACATTGGTTGGCTTCCTGCTTGAGATAAATCCAATATGCTAAGTCTCTGAAAAACTAAACCTAAACAATTTCTGCTATTTATCCATAATTTTCTGTCATCTGGTCCTCTATTCTTTATTTTTCGAGCCATATCAATTAACTTGTCTTTTATATATTCCTCACTTATCCAATTTTCGGATGACACTAGTAAACCTGCGAGTCCACACATTTTTAAAATTTCTCTCTTTTTTTAGCTAAGCCCAATTTTGTAGCACCAGTTTTCCATGATTCAGGTTTATTACTCATTCCACTTTCGGTAAAACAAGATAAAGACTTTTTAATTATTGATAAATAGTTCTTTGGAAAATATAGTTTTGAGTACACATATCTCAAATAGTGAAAACTTAATCTAGAACCACCGAATATCCTGTGATAATTATAAGATCGAGATAGAGTTCTCTTATAAGCCCATTTTTTTATAGTTTTATCTAATTTATAATTTTCTGATAAAAAGGTCAAAATAGCAAGCACAGATTCATACCTACTCCTTTTTACTTGAGATGAAAGTCGATTTTCAGAGCTACATGGAACTAGCGCAACTTTCCTTATCAAATGCACACCACTGCCTTCATTAAAAAGTCTTAAAAAAAGTAATTGATCAGGAGAAACAAAATTTTCATTACATCCTCCAGCATTTAAATATCTACCTTTTTTTACTAGGATGGAACTAGAATTAGCAGGGCAATTTTTGATAAAAACTTTTAATCCTTCTTTCCTATTTAGCACTTTGTGCTTAATAGTTTTGCTGCAATCTTCATAAATATTATCTTTTAAAACATCACCTAGATCTCCATAAACAAAATCTAGGTTTAATGTTTTTGCTATTTTTAGCATCAGATGAGTTGAGAATCTCGTAACCATATCATCCCCATCAACCAGTCTTACCCAAGGATACCTAGCGTTTCTAACTCCCCTATTAGTTGATGCAGAAGCCCCCATATTTTTCTGTCTAATTATCTTTATCGGTCCTGGAAGTTTATCTTTTAATAACTTATAAATACCCGATGTCCCATCATATGAACCATCATCAACAACTATATATTCTCTCTTATGTTTTCCGCCTTCATTTGCAAGGGCTGTAATTATGCTTGAGGTATAAAGTTTTTTATTAAATGCTGTAATTACATATGATACATTATCTATATTTGTTCCCTGCGACCTTATTAATAAATTTTTATTAAAAGATGTCATTGTATACATTAATCAATATATTATTTATATATGTGGTAGACTAGCAATAATACACTTTATTAAATAGATAAAATTTTTATATGTCATCTACTAAATTTGATAATAAGTTATTTACATCAGAAGGAAAACCTAGAGCAAAAGTAGTTCTCAGAGAATTATCAACTTTGTGGTTTAATACTGGCACACTTTGTAATTTATCTTGTAATGGATGTTATATAGAATCATCACCAAAAAATAATAGTTTACAATATATAAACCTTGAAGACATAAAACCCTACTTAAGAGAAGTTAAAAAATTAAAACTCAATACTCAGCTAATTGGTTTCACAGGAGGAGAGCCATTTTTAAATCCCTTTTTAATAGATATGATCAACCATACACTTAATATGAATTTTAAAGTTTTGATTCTTACTAATGCTATGAAACCTATGCAAAACAAAACAGATAAAATTAAACGTATAGTTAACAAGCAAGATATAAGATTTAGAGTTTCTCTCGACCATTATACTGAAATAGAAAATGATAAAATAAGAGGAGTAGGTTCTTGGAAATCTACTATCCTAGGATTAAAATGGTTAAATGAAAACAATTTTAGAATTGATATTGCTTGTAGAATTCAGTCTGCAGAAAAAGATAGTTTAGTAAGAAATAATTTTAATAAATTATTTAAAAAATTAAATTTAAATATAAATGCTTTTGACACTTCAAATCTGATTTTATTTCCCGAAATGAACATTAAAAATGAAACTAAAGAAATTTCTGAAGAATGTTGGAAAATACTAAACAAAAGCCCTGACAACATTATGTGTTCTAATTCTAGAATGGTAGTAAAGAAAAAAGAAAAGAAAAGACCTTTAATCTTAGCTTGCACTCTGGTTACAAATGACAAAGATTTTGAACTTGGATATGAATTAAATAATTCAAAAAAAACTACCTATCTCAAGCACAAATATTGTTCTCAATTTTGTGTGTTAGGTAATTCAAGTTGCACTCAATAAAATTTGATTTTCAATTGAATATAATAATATAAAACTCAGTTTCTCATTGGATTGCTTGCTCAAAACGTTATAATTAATTTATCAAAAGAACAAAATTTTATTGTAGAATTTAAGAAACAAATGATAAATTTAAAAGCAGTTAGTTATGTAATAGGAATCCTAATTTCCACCTTGGGGCTAGCCATGCTTCTTCCAGCCTTTTTTGAACTAGCAAATGATGGAAAAGAAGCAAAAACCTTTTTATATATAGGAACAATGTGTTTAATAACCGGTGGAGCATTAACTCTGGCCTTTAAAAGTAATTTGATGGAAATTACTAATAGGGATACAATTATTTTATCAACATTATCTTGGATAATTTTATGTTTCTTTGCCGCCCTTCCTATCTGGGCATCAGGCAACTCTCTTAGTTTTGTAGACTCATTCTTCGAAGCAACTTCTGGACTAACAACAACTGGAGCCACAATACTAACTAATTTAGAAAGCAAATCAGAGGGTATTCTTGTTTGGAGAGCATTATTACAGTGGCTAGGAGGATTAGGAATTATAGTCATAGCAATAGCCATTTTACCTATACTAAACATAGGCGGAATGCAATTATTTAGTAATGAATGGAATGAAAAACCAGATAATTTAAAGAGAAGAGCAACAGAACTTGCAAAATTACTAGGAATAATTTATTTGTCTCTTACTTTGTTATGCGCGCTTATGTTATGGTTTGTGGGTCTTTCAAAATTTGATGCTTTGTGCCACTCAATGACAACTATCGCCACAGGAGGATTTTCAACTCACGATAAATCCATAGGATACTTTAATAACTCAAAAGTAGAAATAATTATCATAATCGGAATGCTGATATCTAGTCTACCCTTCGTACTTTTTTTAGACAGTTATAGAAAAAAGAAAAATTTAATTTTTAATGATTCTCAAGTAAAAACATTTTTATTTATTACTTTATTCTTCATATTAACCTTAACATTTTGGTTATATTATTCACAAAATATTAAATTTACAAGCGCTCTTAGAATGTCTGCATTTAATGGCATATCAATAATAACTGGAACTGGATATGCTTCAGCTGACTTCAGCAAATGGGGTTCTTTTGCTATTACTATAATGTTTTTTATGATGTTAATAGGTGGTTGCACAGGGTCTACAACAGGAGGATTAAAAATTTTTAGAATACAAATCCTTTTCCTGTTAATTTCTAAAGAGATTAAAAAAGCATACTCTCCTAGATCAGTTGCAAATGTTAACTATGCAGGAAAAACTATAGAAGAAAATACAATAACCTCCATAATGATTCTAATAACTATATTTTTATTAACCATATTGTTAGTAGCTATTAGTCTTTCTTTATCTGGATACGACTTATTAACTAGCTTATCTGCAGGCGCTAGCGCTGTATCAATAGTCGGCCCTGGGTTAGGCCCAATTCTAGGCCCTGCCGAAAATTTTTCTCTATTACCAGACCATTCAAAAATAACGCTAGCTTTCGCTATGATACTTGGAAGATTAGAGTTTTTAACCGTAATAGTTATTTTTACTCCAAAGTTTTGGTTAAACTAATATTTTTTAGATCATCACCTATAAGTACTAATGCAGGCACAAGATCTAGCACAATGAAAGTAGTTGAAATTAAACCAAAATCTAAAGAAATATCCAGAGGGTTTAAAACTTGCGCTTGAACGCTCGATTCAAAAAGAAGTGGTGTTAAACCTCCTATAGTGGTCAACGAAGTAAGAATTACAGCTCTTAATCTTGCAGTAGCTCCTTGCAACACTGCCTCAAAAATATCCACACCATTACTAATTTTTTCGTTAATAGTAGAAACCATAATAATAGAATCATTAACAACTATTCCAGACAAACCCAAAAGAGAAACTAGAGACAATATAGTAATATCAAACCCTGTTAACCAATGACCAAATATTACACCAATTAAAGAAAAAGGAATTATAGCCATCACTACAAAAGGACGAGTATAAGAATGAAAAATTAAAGCTAAAATAATATAGATAATTCCCAAAGCTAAAAAAACACCCTTCTTCATATCACCAAAAGTATCAGACTGCTCTTCAGCTCTTCCAGCTAATCTCCAATCAATTTCATAAGTTTTTGATATTTCTTTTATGGGTCCATTAATTAATTCCTTTATTATGTCATCTGGATTTGCAATATTTTCATCTATTTCTGCTGTAATTGCTACTTCTCTTGAACCATTTTGTCTACGAATTATTGAAAATCCCTGTTCAGTTTTATAATCAACTACCTCTGATAAAGGAACATCCTCTCCTTTTGGAGATTTAATAATTATATGTGAAAGAGTATTAATTTTAGAAAATTTTGGATCATTTCTAACTATTATTTCAACTTCATCCTCGCCTCTATAAAATTTATGAGCTATTATACCCTCAAACACTGATCTCATTTCTTTGGCAATAAACTCTGTATTAAATCCTAATGATTTACCCCTGTTATTAATTTCTAAAACTATCTCTCTTTTACCCCAAGGTAAATCGTCTGATATATCTGTTATCCCTCTATAAATTGAAATCCTTTTAGATAAATCCAAAGCTGCGTTTTTCAGATGCATAGGATCTATTGTCGATGAACTTAACCTTATATCTATATCTAAACCTGGAGGCCCACCTTTTCTTTCTTGAATTGTCAATTTTTCAAGACCTGCAGGACTAACTATACTTTCTCTCCACTTCCTTATAACTTCCGAAGTTCTTATCTTTCTTTCCTCAGGATTGGTTAATTCAACAATCATTCCTCCAATGTGTTCCCCTGTTTCCTCTGATGACAAACGACTCCCCCACATAGGCCTTCCAATAGTAGAATATGTTTTTTCAACAACATTTGATAAGTCAGAATCATATAATGCAGTTTCTAAGCTATCTATAAATTGAACTACCGTTTCTTTGTTTGTTCCAGGAGTAAAAGAAAAATTAGTCAAAATTATTGGACTTTCAGGAGAAGGAAAAAAATAAAATTTCACATGTCCCCCACTTAACATTCCGAATGAAATAATCAGAATAGACAAAGCAGAAACAATTGTTGTATATCTATATTTCAAACAAATAGTAGCAAACCTAGTAAAATAGTTTTGACGAAAATTAATAAACTTTTTCTTAAATGTTGAGGTCTTATTTAATTCTACTTTTTTAGATTTAAGTTTATTTAAACTATAAGCAAGATGACCAGGTAAAACGCAAAAGCATTCAAATAAGCTTGCAATAATAACACTTATAACCACAAAAGGAATTGCTGATATAATCTGACCTATTACTCCAGATATTAACAAAACAGGAGCAAAAGCTGCTACAGTTGTTATAGAAGCTGCAGTGACGGGACCAAGCATTCGAGTTGAGCCTATAAATGCAGCTTTAAAAGAATCTAAGCCTTCCTCATATTTAGTTTCTATGTGTTCTGCTACTACTATTGAATCATCAACTATTATACCAATCATCATTATTAAAGCAAAAAGGCTAACCATATTAATCGATTGTCCGCTAAATAGCATAATTGCAAGTGTAACTGCAATAGCGGCTGGAATTCCTGCAGCCACCCAAACTACAACTCTTTTTCTCAAAAATAAAGACAGAACTAAAATCACCAAAACCAGTCCTCCCAATCCATTCTTAAGAAGTAAATTAATTCTATCTCTAATTAATTGAGAAGATAAATCATAAATTTTGAGAGAAACTCCTGCAGGTAATTCTTCTATCGCATTATTTACTGTGTCTTCTAAGATTTTGGTTAAATTTAAAGTATCGTTACCCATAGCCCTGCTTATTCTTAAGGTAAGCGCATTTTTTTTAGAGCTCCTCCCTCCAACATCATCTCTATCATATGCTTCATAAACATTCCCTAAATCAGATAATTTTATAAATACTCCTTCATATCCACTAATAATTTCTATACTACTAATTTGCTCAGAAAATTCTCTTTCACCTAGCAACCTGAGCTGAACAGATTCTAAATCATTAATTGTTCCAGAAGGTATATTCCTAGTTTCTTTTGATATTTTTTTCCCAATTTCTCCTAGTGTTAAATTGTTAGCTAATAAAGCAGTTGGGTTAATGTCTACATATATATTCCTTGATCTTAACCCTTCTATCGTTACTTTATCTATCCCATTATTCAGTAATGACTTTCTCAGGTTCAAAGATTCTTCTCTGAGAATATTTTCTTCTACATTTCCACTAACTAGTACTAATCCAATCTGCTCATAGGGAATAATTCTTTTTATTTCAGGTCTTTTTGTATCCTCTGGCAATGAAACTACTCTTGCTACTCCTGCTTCAACATCAGATAACGCTCTTTGTAAATCAGTACCTGATTCAAATTCCATCAATATCTTTGCAAGTCCCTCTCTGGCATTAGACCTTACTCTTTTAACTCCATCAATATATCTGATTTTAGGCTCTATTACCTCTAACACTGATTCTTCTACATCCTTAGCACTAGCACCTGGCCATTCTACCGAGATCGTAATATAGTCTATCGTATAATCTGGAAAAAATTGAGTGTTTAACATCTTAGATGAAAACAAGCCTAGTATTATCATCAAAGCCATTAATAAATTAGGAGCTGTTTTATGAAAAATTAGGCTAGAAATAAAATTATTAAAATTCATTTTTGTTTGCTGAGTATGCTTTTTTAATTAAATTAAAGTCTGTGATTCTACTTATAACTAGTTCCTCATTATCTTTGATATTCCCTTTTATTATAATTTTAGTTCCTCTTCTGCCAAAAGTACTTACTCTTCGTTGTTTCAATTTTTCTTCTTCTAATACATATACAATATTCTCTCCATGTATAGCCTGCTCTGGAACTAGATAACTACTTGGTATTACACTACCCATCATTTTAATTTCAACAAATGCTCCTGGTCTTATTGGATCATTATTTATTAAATTATCTAATTTAGCATATACATTTAAACCTGCTGCTTTACTGTCTAGAATCCCATCTACTCGAACTATAGTTCCTTCATATGACCTTTCAGTTTTACCCGTTTTCCAAAGAATTTTTATTTTATTATTCAAGAACTTATTATTTTGAGTTAGTAATGCAAAAATACTTTCACCTATAAAAAACTTAACTTCTAGAGAGGATACGTTTGTAATATTTCCAACCGAATCCCCCCGTACTATTTCACTTCCAATTTCAATTTTTGTATTACTAATTACACCATTAAATGGTGCTAAAACATTAGTATCTCGTAATTCTCTTTTTGACAAAGCTAGAAGTGCTTTAGCTTTTTTTAATCTTGCAATTGATGAATTTATTCTATGTTTTTCGGATATTTCCTTAGTTTTAACCAAAGATAGTCTATCGCGAGCATCATCAAGTGCTTTCTGCGATACTGTATTTCCTAGCAAACGTTTTCTTCTTAAAAAATTATTTTCAGCCAATTTTTTTTGAATGGTAGTTTCTTTATATGAAGATTTAGCTGCCTCTAATTCGCTTTCTAGCTCTAATATCGTGGACTCATTTTCTATAATTTTTTGTTCGTAATTAAACGGGTCTATTCTAAATAACAAAGAACCTTTTTTAACTGATTTACCATCAGCAAAATTGCTAGATATATTATAAACAACTCCATCGAGTGGTGTTCTTAATATTGCAGTCTGAATACCTTTAATTTCTCCATATGCATAGAACTCAGCCGAATAATCACCTTTGTTTAATACAATAGTATTTACGGGAAATTTTTTTTCTTCAATTCTATCCTCACTAGGCTTATTTCGAACATTAGTTAACAATACAAATACAATTAGGCCAAACAAAATTATAAATAAAGGCAATAAAAATCTTTTAAATTTTGAATTTTTTAATTTCATTTTTTAATAATTCTAATTTTTAATTTATTCCATCTCATCAGCCAACTTTTCTATTATATTCAAAATTTTTATCATTTAGTTTGTCTTTAAGTTTAAACATAAATTCCTTTCTTTCTAGACCAAATGGAATAGGGTCTAGTACTTTTAAAATTATTTTTCCAGAATACTTAACATAAGAATTTTTCCCCCATACATGACCAGAATTTATAATAATTGGGTATACAGGAAATTTTATCTTTTTCTGAATAAAATATATACCTGACTTTAATTTGCCTATTTTATTGGGCTTAGTTCTAGTTCCTTCTGGAAAAATTATTATATTACTTCCTTCTTTAATTTTACCTAAAACTTTTTTAGTCATAATATTTAAAGTCTTTATATTGCCTCTTCTATTTATAGCAATATGACCTAGCCTCATTACATACCAACCATATATTGGTATATAAAGAAGCTGCTGTTTTAATATGTATATAGGATTTTTGAATTTAGTTAAAAAATAAATTGTATCGAAGGCAGATTCATGATTGGCTGCTATCAGTGCTCCCCCAGAAGGTAATTTTTCCTCATCTATAAATTCAATTTTTACATTTAAAATACATTTTAAAATAAAAATATTTATTTTTGCCCAAATAGAAGTAATCCAATTTGTTACATTTTTAGAAAGCAGTAAAGGTGTAAATAAGATCCCGAAGAATATTATACTTCCGTAAAAAATTATATTAAAAACACTAGATCTTAAGAAATTCATAATATTATAACTCTAAAAACTATCCTTTGGTTATAGGTTGTAAATGAGCTAAAATATACTTAAGATACTCCTCCATTAGAAGGGATAAAGTACCAGGCCACAACCACCATTTGTCTAGTATTACTCTTTCTGTAAACACAGCGAAAGGCGTTAATTTCAATTCAGGCATCACTCTTTTAATAAGTAATAAGCTTCTTGGCATGTGATAAGCAGCAGTGATTATACGGATTTTTTTATAATTATTCTTATTTGCCCAATTAGAAATTTCGTACGCATTCTGTAGAGTGGTTTTTGCTTCTCTACCAAAATCTATTCTATTTTCATAGAAATTATCATCTAAAGAAAGAGATGATAATGATACTCCTTCACCAACGCCCGAAATTAATAACCTCCCATATTCTTTTTCTTTAATAGATTCTACCCCTAATTGTATTCTTCCTTCACCTCCAGTTAGAACTGCTACTCCATCAAAATCCTTGCCCTCAGATATATATTTAATTTTATAAACAAAATTATTCAGACCAAGAAACAAAACTACCAATATAACATTAGGTAAGAATACAATAAGGTATCTAATTTTCATAAAGTCACTCTCAATACGTTTTTAATTAGGATCTTTAACATTACTAAGACTATGAAAAATATTAAAATATTAATAATAAAATATATAAGAGACATACTGTGAAATGACACTTGCACATCTAAGAAAACTAATTTAGAAAAATAAAGTGATGGCATAAAACTTACAGCCAATCCACCTAGCATTAAAAATAAATATCCAAACGTATAGCTATTCACCACTTGCCTATCACTTGCTCCAAACTCTCTTAAGAGAATAATCATTTTCTTATTGTTATTGAGAGATATTTTAAAAAATAAAAATATTACAAATAGTCCTAATGCATAAAAGAAAATCATAATAGTTAAAAATTCATTTTTAGTATAATAGCCTTCCATGTTTCTTTCTAATATTAATATATCACCATCAATCGAAGTAGCTTCCTCTTTAATATATTCCAAATTAATATTTTTTAAATCTTTAAAAAACACTTCTAGAAGAATTGGCAATTTATTATTACTAAAGTCTTTTGAGTCAATAACTTCTGAAATTAAATTTGATATTTCTTTCCTGCTGATTTCCTTAATATAATCAATATTCTTATTATTGCTTAGTTTTTCATAAACTAAATCTTTTTTTAGTTCTGTGTTATCACCGTTTACGGGTATCAATATACTTTTCGTCAAAGACATAATTTAGCCCCCAAATCATTAATAGAAAAGAAACTGAAAAATAAATGTATGAAATAATAACGATAGCTATTAAATTGAATGTTTTTTTATGAAAAAATATATAATATAAGAATCTTACCATTTAACTAAGCCTTAGTTTCCCTTTATCAATTATATATTTTTTAACTTTTGTATGATTTTTTGTAACTGGTAATTTTCCAGTTACTACTATAGTAGCTCCTAGTTTATTCAATGCTCCTAATAAATTAACAAACTTTTCATTTGAAGCCCTATCCGTACCTGAAAAGAAATCATCAACTAAAATTAATTTAGGTCTACTTATTATAGCACGTGCCAGATTTGCTATCTTTAATTCAATAGAAGATAATGAATCTATATATTTATCTGCTATACTTTTTATACCAAGCCAGGTTAAAAGCTCTTCCACTGCACTGTCCGTGTCCTTTTTACTTTCTTTCATAATTATTAGTGGAAGGATAATATTTTCCCTAACGTTCAAATTGTCAATAAATCTAATATTTTGAAATACTATACCTATTCTTTTATGCAAATGAGATAAATCATTTCTATTTAATTTTGAAACATTTCTACCAAACAATCTGATTCTTCCGCTTGTAGGAGATTTAAGTAAACCTATTAATTTAACTAATGAAGTTTTTCCTGAACTAGCCTTTCCATCCACACAGATGAAACCTCCAGGTTTGACAGAGAAATATACATCTTTTAGAATGTAATTCTTTTCTGAATATTTTAATGAAACTCTTTCAAAGTCAATCAAACTAAAATCCAATAAAAATAAATATATTATATCTATATTGTATTGTTTAGCATAAAAAAGATTGTTAGTTTATTCTTAGTATAAATACAAAAAGGTTTAAGATGCTACTAAATTGCCCAAATTGTAATACAATTTACAGAATAAGTAAGAATAAGCTCTCCACTAAGGGTACAATGGTTCGATGCAGTTATTGCAATTACAAATGGAAAGCAAAAATGTCTGAACTATCAGAAGAACAAACTTCATCAAAAAAAACAAATAATCATAATCCTCCACAAGAAATACATAACTATAAAAGCACCATATATTTAACGATAGGTTTAATTATTATTTTGCTATTTTATTCAATAATTTTGAGCAGGCCAGAACTTGAAAATTTGAACGATTGGTGGATAACTTATTTTAAGTTATTAGATAAATTTATTAGTACCAGTCTAAAAGTCTTCCAATATAACCCTTTTCTTCATTAGTCCTGTCTTCATCGCTAGCTCTTTCGTATAATTCTGAAATTATTTCTTTAGCTGCTAAAATCTCCCTTTTGCCAGAAATACCTACATCCGCACCGGGCGTATTTCCCTTGCCTTCCACCATGCGTCCTAAAGGATCTCTGTTTAAGCTTTCATAGTTTCTTCTTTCATTTCCTCCTGCCACAGCTCCATCATTACCTGACATTCTTTTTTCCAATTCATTAGATCCGCGTTTCATCATCTCCATTGCTCTTCCTTGGGCGTTAGACGCTCTTTCCATTCTTCCTCTCTCGAGCTCGCGCACTGCCTGTCTCATTGCACGTTCCGCCCTCCCTAGCTCTTCTGGTATCTCTCTCTCTACCTCACCTATTTCTTTCATAATCTCTCCTAAGGATTTTCTCAAGTTTTCTTGGTCTTCTGGTGTATGCTTCATCCCAGCACCTGGTGAATTTTGAGAAGCATAACCCTGTCTAGATGCTTGGTGAAAACTTTCTTCCATCATTAATTCTTGCTCATCTATAAGCTCGGATATCTGCTGCATAAAAGCCTGACGTTGATTCATTTCTCCATTTTCTCCTAATCTCCTCTCTCCTGGATCTCCCATGCTTTCAGTTAATTCTTTAAGCTGCTCCATTTTTTTTTCTGCTTCCTCACTAGCACCTATCCCCACAAGATCTTTTATATCTTCCATTAGATCTTCTATATCCATTTTTTTAGATAAATTACTTTCGTCTGAATTTAAATTATTATTTTCTTCTTTGTATTTATTGTTTTGCTTCATTTCTTCAAGGTAATCTGAAAGAGCCTCATCCATAGTAGAAACCATTGAATTAATACCTTCTAAATTGCTTTTCTCCTTCAAACTTTTACTCAACTCTTCTTCAGAGTTTCTCAATGCAATTTCAGCACTAGCCAAACCTGAATCTTCAATAGCCAAGGCTAATATCCACAATTGTTCGTAAATATTTTTTTGCAAGTAATAATCATCTCCTTGAGAATTATTAAATAAAGATAAAGTATTATCTAATTCTTCATTCACTCTTGTATTGTTTTTATAAGCTGAGGGATTAAGCTTAACTTTATTTAAATAAACAACAAATTTTTCTGCAGTTGTTTTTTTTAAGGCCAACGACTTTCTGTGGTCTATTACAGATTTAGCTAAAAGATTAGAAAAAGTTTTTTCTGGTAACCTTGCCTGAACTATTGATTGAGATTTTTGACCTAATGCATCTTCAACTTCTAATACTATGTTTGTTTTATAACCTGCCCAAATATGTGATGATAGATTAGTATATTTAGTTGATTTTATATTTTGCTTATTCTCATCTAAAGGAGTAGGTACATCTACCTCAATATTATCTTTTTTCATAGCTAAAAAGCCTTTCGGCTTTTGAATTATTAATTTAATATTTTTAATTCCATAGTCATCCTTTGCATAATATTCTACTTTCAAAGCGTCCCTAGAAGTAGCTGAGGGAGGAGATAAAAAATCTATACTTGGTTTAAAATCCTTGACTATATTGAAATACCACTTGTAGAGTTCCTTATCATTTTGGTAAATTTGTACACTTGAATTTTCTTGTATTTTAATATCAGTACTATAATTTTTATTATCCAACTCATGTAAAATAATATTTTTTTGATCTTTTAATAAATTAAGTCCTCCGTACTCAGACATTATGTTTATAACTAGAGCGCTGTTTTCAGGAATCTGACGACTAGAGACATCTGTATTTTCATTTTTGACGTGGGTTAAGTAAATAGGTTTAATTCCTGTATAAGAAGGAGGAGTAATCCATGCTGTAACTTGGGCATCTATATCATTTATCTCTATTTTTTTAAAAGCAAAAGCATCCTTTACTCTGCTAGCAATGGAATCAGTAAAATTAGCATAATAAAAACTCGTAGCAAGTAGTACAATCAATGGAAATTTAGTTAAAAGAGGATCTGTCGTATCAAACAATCTATACGAAACTAATAATTTAATATTTTTAACTTCCTTCATCATCAGCTCCTTGTGAGATTTCCAAAGACTCTCAGAATTGTCATTGACAATCATCTGTCTATCAATTGCTGTAGATAAAGGATTGGTTTTAGAATAATTTTTACGTTCTATCCATAACGCAATTTTTTGGTTTGATGCCCAATTCCATATTCTTCTATTAATGAAAAATACTACTAATAGCAGATTTATAAAAATAATAAAAATAAGAACATGAAATGTCAGATTCAAGTAACTCCATATATCAAAAAAAGTAAATATTAGAAATACCGACATTAATAAGAAAAATTGAAACAAAAAACCACTCATTTGTTGAAATATAAAAATGGTCTTTGCAAAATATAATTTCAAATATAAATTGTTCAATTTAACTTACCCTTCCCTTGCAGTGTCAGAAAAACTATAACCAATCAGCAAATTTTTCAAGCTTTATCAATTCATCTGTATTTTGTCTTCTTCTAATTATGCTGTATTTATTATCCTTTATGAGAATCTCCGCTATAATTCCCCTAGTATTGTAGTTTGAAGACATAACGGCACCATAGGCTCCAGCAGTAAAAATCACTAAGTAATCTCCTTTATTTATTTTCTCAGGTAAAACAACATCATCTGCAATAATATCAGACGATTCACATATTGGACCTACCACATCATAATTTGCAACACCTTTCAGATTTGTGTTTTTAAGCATCTTGAGATCGTGTTTAGCTGAATATAGTGCTGGTCTTAGAAAGTCATTCATTCCCAAATCAACAATTAAAAAGTTTTTTGTTTTAGTTATTTTATTATATAGTACTTTAGTAACTATAATACCTGCATTTCCAATTAAAAACCTTCCAGGCTCTAATATAATTTTAGCTCTTGTCTTCTTTTGCATATCCACTACCAAATCTACATACTTCTCTAATAGATCTTCATAAAATTTTTTATTTTCGTTTTCCTTATATGATATTCCTATACCACCTCCTATATCTAAATAATTGAGTTTATACCCATCATTATTTAATTCTAAAAAAAGAGTAGTTATCCTATCAAAAGCATTTGTAAAAGAATCTATATCAGTTATTTGCGAACCGATATGCATGTCTAAACCAACTAAACTGATACCTCCTAAAGATTTAGCTTCAGAATATATCTCTTTAGTCTCTCCATATGAAATACCAAATTTATCAGATTTTTTTCCTGTAGATATTTTAGGATGTCCACCTGCAGATATATCAGGGTTTACTCTAATTGCTATAGGGGCAGTAGTATCTTTCTGCAATGCAATTTTAGATATTAATTGTAACTCTTCAAAAGATTCAACATTAAATTCAGTATATTTGCGTCTAATGCGTAAGAAATCTCATTCTCTTTTTTTCCGACACCAGAAAACACTATTTTTTTAGGCTCCACTCCTGATAACAGAGCTTTTTTCAATTCTCCTCCGGAGACAATATCAGCCCCTGCTCCATTAGAGGCAAGCAATTTAATAATAGATATATTTGAATTTGCCTTCACAGAATATGCTATCAAATGCTCTATTCTAGATAATTTGGAAGATAGTTTTAAATAATTATCCAATATTGTTTCTGTAGAATACACATAAAAAGGCGTGTCTATCTTATCTGTTAATTTCCTTATCAAATACTTTTCACAAACTAAATCACCAACATCATTAAAATAAAAAAATTTCATATATTACCTAATATCTATAGACTCTTTTATAATCAATGTTTGCTGGCTGTATTTTGTTTTCTTTCGTATTATTTCTAACTAAATCGCCTTTCTTTCCACAATTAACTAGAAAACAAAATAGCAACGGAAGTAAGATTAAAGCATTAACTAACTTATGTTTAAAAATCAAAACCATTTTTCTTTTGCAGTAATAATTTCATTATAAACATTATCTTGGCTTGTTCCTCCATAGCTACTTTTATTTTTAATTGAAACGTTTATATCTAAAACATCAAACACTTTGTCATGAATTCTTGGTTCTATTTTTCTCATATCTGATAATTTTAATTCATGTAAATGGCATTTCTTTTTTTCCGATAGTGAAACAATTTTTCCTGTTATTTGGTGAGCTTCACGAAAAGGAATGTTTATGTCCTTTACCAACCAATCTGCAAGTTCTGTAGCTAAAACATTGCCTTCCAAAGTCATATTTAACATTTTATTAGTGTCAAAATTAATACTTTTTAGCATCTTACTCATAACTTTCACGCATAAAATTAAATTATCTATACTGTCAAACAAAGGCTCTTTATCTTCTTGCATATCTTTAGAATATGCTAACGGTAATCCCTTAAGCACCACACTCAAAGAAACTAAATTTCCTATAATTCTTCCAGTTTTCGCTCTGACCAATTCAGCTGCATCTGGATTTTTCTTTTGTGGCATAATTGAGGATCCAGTTGAAAATTCATCTGATAATAGAATAAATCCAAACGAAGGAGTTGACCAAATTACTATATCCTCAGCTAATCTAGATAAATGGATACTTGTGATATTACAAAAGCTTAATATTTCTAAAACAAAATCTCTATCTGAAACAGCATCTATTGAATTTGACATTGGCTTATTAAACCCTAATGATACAGCCGTTTCATCTCTATTAATCGGAAATGAAGTGCCCGCAAGAGCAGCAGAACCTAAGGGACATTCGTTTAATCTGCTTGCAGCATCATTGAATCGTTCCCTATCTCTTCCTATCATTTCTACGTAGGCCAAAAAGTAATGACCCAATGTAATAGGCTGTGCTGGTTGCAGATGTGTAAATCCTGGCATAATATCTGAATAATGAGTTTCTGCAATGGTTATCATCACTTTCTGTAGTTTCATTAAAAGCAAGTCTAAGTCTTTGATCACGTCTCTCGCCCATAATCGCATATCAGTAGCCACTTGATCATTCCTTGAACGAGCAGTATGAAGTTTTTTTCCCTTTTTACCAATTAACTTTATTAGTCTATATTCTATGTGCGAATGAATATCTTCAAGCTTATCATTAAAAATAAGTTTGCCATTTTTAATTTCATTTTTTATATTCAAAAGCCCATCAATTATTTTTTTTCCTTCATTTTTAGTTAAAATGTTTTGATTAACCAGCATATTAGTATGAGCGACAGACGCTTTTATATCTTGTTCATAAAGTCTTTTGTCATATTTTATTGATGCATTTATACTTTGCATTAATTTATCTGGGGAACTAGAAAATCTTCCTGACCATAGAGGTTTGTTTTTTTTATTTATTTTATCTATCATTAATAACTCTTAAGATACTAATTAAATTTTTTAAAATAACTCATAATGCACATAATGTAATGATAAAATTTAGAAATAAACACATTAGTTTAATTTTAAGTATATTATTATTATATTTATTCTTTATAAAATCATCAATAGATGGAGTCTTGGACAAACTAAAGATTCATGCTCAACCCAAACTATTAAATGATATAGCATTTTCTGACCTAAAAAATTATAAATTTAGATTAAGTGATTTTAAAGGAAAAACTGTTTTAATCAACTTGTGGGCTACTTGGGGTGTTCCTTGCGTATAAGAAATGCCCTCGCTAAACAGACTTTCAAAAGAAGCTAACAAAAATAATATTACTATAATTACAATAAGTCAGGACGAAAATATTGAAATAATAAAAGTTTTTTGGAAAAATAATAATTTAAATCACATGAAATCTTATAAAGATCAAACGGGCCAAATAGCAAATCAATTAAAAATTAGAGGCTTGCCTACCACTGTCATAGTTAACCCTGAAGGATCAGAAATAGCTAGAGCTGAGGGAATAATGGAATGGGATTCAAAAGAATTTATTATGTGGATTAATTCCATAGAATAATGATTTTAAATATTATCTGCTAACGAGAATATTTTTTCCTCCAATCTATTATAACTATTACAATTATAGTACTTATAATTATCTTTAATCTCCTTGGTAGACCTAAACAATATACCCGCATCTGCTGCCCTAAGCATAGACAAGTCGTTATAACTATCGCCTACAGCTATAGTCTTAAAATTAAGTTTTGTAAACATTTCAACCGACAATCTCTTATGATCTTTTATCCTAATATTATAATTTATAATAAATCCATCCTGGTCAATATCTAAATTATGACAAAATATTGTTGGAAATTTAAGTTTATGAAAAAGAGGTTTTGCAATATCATAAAACGTGTCTGATAGAATTATA
>CAYRXL010000002.1:34451-35639 GCA_964428295.1 uncultured Alphaproteobacteria bacterium | reverse complement strand
GCTTTCCCTAGATTTTTTATCTTTAAACCACCATTTTTGTATATAACTCTTGGCTCATTACTTTTATCATTCTGTTTTAAACTTTTGATTTTCATTTTTTACCTTCTTTGCTTGCAGGTGTAAATTTCATCTTAACTTTTTCTTTGTTTTGGTTAGCTAAAACCCTACTCTTCCCCGTTTTTAAATTTATTTCCAGCTTATCTCCATAGATTATGTCCTCACCTCTTCTCAGGCTAACTTTTCCTTCAAGAATTATTATTTCATCTACTATATTATATCTACCCTTATTTCCAAAAGCTTTTTCTCCTTCTCTCAAAAATACAACATTACCAGTTGCGTCAATACTATATATTTCACTCTGCTCATTATTTTCACCCATTTCTCTTATTTTAGCTACAAGTTTATCAGCCTTGAGAATTCTTTGTCCCTGAGTAGCAGTAGCATCTCCAATTGCATAGGCCACCTCATTAATATCATCCCATTCCATTTTATTTGCTGTAATCTCAATACTTAATAAATTATTTTCTTCTGCGTTTAAAAATTTACAATAAAAAAAGAAAAGAAAAATAAAAAAATATATTAGAGTTCTAATTATCAATCTATTACCTATTCGAATACAAAACCATAGAAGGGTTCCCAAATATTTTTAATATTCTATCAGATGTACCATATCTAAACCCTGTTCCTTTCAAACTACCCCACGAACCATGCAATGCCACTTCTTCCTTACCTTCAATTATTCCTTCTGAAAACAAATATACAGCTGATACAGTATGAAACTCACTTCCATTATTAGTAAATATATCTATTCCTCCTTTAATTTCTAATATATTTTTTTTATGTTCAAGTGTCCCCTCTTTACCGGAAATAATTATCCAACTATTATCTTTAAACTTAATGTCCGCCTTCGGTAAATCCAATATTATTATATTATCATTAGACTTATCTCGTATAGCCTTCTCTGCAGTAATCAGATATGGCCTATCTCTTTTATCTACTCCAATCAATTTTGCATTAATTATATGTGTTTCTAATCCTGTCTCCGAATTTTTTGCCCCAAAAAAATCTAATATTAAGGGTTTTTTATTTTTCATGTTCCCTAGGGTCACTGATAACAATACGGATATAACAACCAAAACTAACAACCCAAACTTAACATAATTTCTGAGTGGTAATTGCTTTAAATAA
>CAYRXL010000002.1:30369-34441 GCA_964428295.1 uncultured Alphaproteobacteria bacterium | reverse complement strand
TGTTCCAGTATGACTTGGGTTTGAGACTATTATTAATTTAGTCTTATCATTTATAATGCACCCAATCTCAAACAGTCATGTAAATGAATAATACCCACTGGTTTTTTATTATTATCATTACTAGAAACAAATAATGCAGTAATTTTATGATTGTTTAATATTGAAAGCGCCTCACTTACTAGAGCATCTTCTCTAATAGTTTTTGGATCCTTAGTCATTATATCCTTCGCAATATCTTTCAATATTGAATCACTCATGTTTCTTCTTAAATCTCCATCTGTTATAACTCCAACTAAGTGATGGTTTTCATCCACTACTCCAACACACCCAAAACTCTTTTTAGTTATTTCAATAAAAACACTTTTCATTATTTCTTGCTGGTTTACTATAGGCATTGCCTTACCAACATGCATGATGTCTTTAATTTTAAGTAACTGAGCACCAATTTTTCCTCCTGGATGAAGTTTTTTAAAATCTTTCTCACTAAAACCTCTATTTTCTAACAATGTAATTGCAATAGCATCACCTAATGCTAGCATCATAGTTGTAGTGGATGTAGGAGCTAATCCAGCCATTCCTATATCATTTGTTTTAGGTATGGATAGTGTTATATTACTAGCCTTAGCTAATGAGCTATTTATAATTGAAGTAATTCCTATTATAAATATTTTAAATCTTTTGCAATAATTTAATATATCATTTAATTCTTTTGATTCCCCTGAATTTGAAAGAGCTAAAATCAAATCATTGTTGTTAATTACTCCCAAATCACCATGGCTAGCTTCTGTGGGATGAATAAAGAGAGATTTTGTTCCTGTAGAAGTTAACGTAGATGCAATTTTTCTAGCAATATGACCAGACTTGCCCACTCCAGTCAATAAAACATTACCTCTTAATGATAAAATACTTTTAATCGCAAGATCAAAGTTTTCATCTAATTCTTTAGCTAGTCTATGGAGCGACTCTGCCTCTGTTGTTATTATGTGTTTTCCTTTTTTAACATTCATAATTAGAATCTAATTGTAATAAAGGGTTTTTACATACTTACCCATAATAAAGCTCACTGTATCAATTTAGTATCAATGGGAAAAAATATCCGTATACAACCAACCTCTCAAATCTAATTCAACTCTTGAAGGAAGAAATTCAAAAACCTTTTTAGCTAGCTCTAATCTTTCTTCCCTTATTAATATTTCATCTAATTTATCTTTAATTCTATGTAAATATAAAACATCATTAGCTGCATAATTCATCTGACTTTTCGAAAGCTCATTCGCTCCCCAATCTGTGGATTGCTGCTGTTTTGAAATTTCCACATTCAAGAGTTCTTTACATAATTCCTTTAATCCATGTTTGTCTGTATACGTCCTTGCTATTTTAGATGCCACTTTAGTGCAATATATATTTTTACATACTACGTCAAGGTATCTAGTAATAATCGCCATATCAAATCGAGCAAAATGAAACAATTTCGTAATATTCTCATTCTCAAGAACAGCCTTTAGTCTAGGAGCTGCATAGTCATTGTTTCCTCCCAATTGAACCAAATGAGCACTCCCATCTCCAGAAGATAATTGTATAAGACAAAGTCTATCTCTATAATAGTTTAATCCCATTGCTTCAGTATCAACAGCTACTATATCAGTAAACTGGAGACTTTCAGGAATATCACCTTTATATAAATGAAACGACACTTTCAATCCTCTTAATTATTACTTCTACGTTATTAATTATTTAATATTTTATCTTATTTTTTTAAATATTATACTAAATACATATAATAGAAAAATTACTTGAAAAGTATATACATACCAAGTCAAAATAAAGAATAATCATAAAAGAGGTATATATGCAAGATACAATTGTAACAGTATTTGGAGGCTCAGGATTTATAGGAAAATATGTTATTAGTAATTTACTTAAGAATGGATTCAGGGTAAGAGTCGCTTCTAGAAATATAAATTCTGCAAAAGCAATCAAAACCATGGGAGAAACAGGAAGAATCTCTATAAACAGCTGCGATATAAAGATCTTAGATCAGGTAGAATCAGTTATGATTGGTTCTAGTGCAGTTATAAATCTAACTGGTATAATAAAACCCCACATAAATAATAGTTTTTATGATGTTCATGTTGAAGGAGCTAAAAACATTAGCTACTCCTGCAAAAAACTTAATATAGATAGAGTAGTTAATATTTCTGCAATAGGTGCCAATAAGGATTCTCAAGCTATTTATAACAAGACTAAAAACGAAGGAGAAAAAATATTTTATGAAAATTTTCCAGAAACGGTCATATTAAGACCTAGCTTAGTGTATGGAAAAGAAGATAGCTTTTTTAATTATTTTGCAAGAGTAGCTAGTTTTTCTCCAATTATACCTTTAATAGGAAATGGAGAAACTAAGTTTCAACCAATATGGGTTGAAGATTTATCCAAAATAATAGTGAAAAGTTTATATATTTCAAAAAACAAGCCGAGGGTATATGAAATAGGAGGAAAAGAAGTCTTTAGTTTTAAAGAATTGATTTTATGGATGCTTCAAGAAATTAAAATAAAAAGACAAATAGTATCTATACCATTTACTGCAGCAAAATACTTGGCAAGCTTTGTAGAGTTATTTCCTTTTGCTCCTATAACTAAAGACCAAGTAATACTTTTAACCAAAAATAACATTGTAAAAAAAGGAGCTGCAGGAATAGAAAACTTCAAAGTCATGCCCACTCCTTTAAAAATTGCTGCTAAACCCCAATTAATGAGATACAAAAAAAGAGGTGGACATTAATTTAATGTGAATAAGACTATAAGTAAAAATCCAAATATTGACCTATATATTGTAAATATTGTGAAACTATTATTATTTAACCATTTAAGTAAAAACTGAATGGAAACTAGCGCTGATATAAAGGATAAAATTATAATTAATAATGTATACAATATAAAATATTCATTATGAGAATTTAATATCTTATATAAATTGTACATACCAGATAAGGCTATAATTGGAATTCCCATTAATAATGATATTCTAGCAGATGCATTTCTTTTTATCCCATAAGCCCTTAAAACTGTCATAACTGCCCCAGATCTACTAATGCCAGGAATGACGGCTAAGGATTGATAGAAACCAGCAACCAAGCTTATCTTAAAATTTATAACCAGCTTACCTTTATTATCTTTATTAATTCTATCAAAAATCTCTAATAAGGCACCTCCAATAATAGAAGCCATACCTATTACTAAAAAATTAAATTTCAATCCGTTAAAATAAAAAACTAATAAAGAACCAACTACCAATATTGGAATTGTTGATACTATAAGATGTCCAATTGTAACATTCAAAGGATCTAAAGCATTTCTGTCAGACGATGCAATAAAAGAATTATTCCATATTATTTTTATTTCTTCTCTTCTATGCCAAAGAACAGCAAAAAGAGTACCAAAATGAGCAGCTAAGACATATTGCAAACCTGCCATTGGCCAGTTAAATATATCCTCCAATAACTCAAGGTGCGCAGAACTCGATACTGGAAGAAATTCTGTCAAACCTTGTATTAAAGAATAAAAAATTATTTCGTAATAAGTCATTTAAATTTTGCAAATTATATTTTTATTTATATAAATGTTAGTAGAGATATATCAGAATTTTAATTAATTTCATAAACTTTAAATTATGTATAAAATATATCATTTGCCATTTTGCTCATCTTCTAGAACAGCTAGGTTGATATTAGGAGAAAAAAATATTAAATTTGAATCAATTATTGAGCTACCATGGAAAAGAAGAAATGATTTTCTTAAATTAAATCCAGCTAATACTGTTCCTGTGACTATTGACGAAAACAAAAATATAATAATAGGATCGGATGTTTTGGCAGAATATTTAGATGAAAATAAAGTAGGACAAAATATTATGGGTTGCACTTCTGATATCAAACTAGAAGTAAGAAGAATATATAGATGGTTTGATAAAGTCTTTGACTTTGACGTGACTAAAAATATAGTTTATGAAAAAATATTTAAAAACCTTGAAGGATTAGGAGAGCCTTCCTCCAGTCATATAAGAGCTGGTCGA
>CAYRXL010000002.1:25561-30359 GCA_964428295.1 uncultured Alphaproteobacteria bacterium | reverse complement strand
AACTCAGGAACGGTCCAGTTTTTTGAGCCTGCCCATTAATCATTTAGATTACTTTGAGTGGCTTCTAGAGAGGAGATCTTGGTTGGCCGGAGAAAATTTGTCATTAGCTGATATTACAGGGTCAGCTTACATATCTTCAGTAGATTATCTCGGAGAAATACCTTGGAGTAAATATAAATTAGTTAAAGAATGGTACTCTAAAATAAAATCGAGGCCTTCTTTCAGACCTCTTCTTAAAGAAACAATGGCAGGAATAAGCCCATCTACTCACTATAGCAACTTGGATTTTTAAGAGAATGACTAATATTTTTGATGTACTAAATTTCCTTTATAAGGACATGCTTGAAATCCTTGATTTATATCTATTCTTAATTCTATTTTTTACACTAGCATCTCCATTTATATTTTTAAGGATCATAATAAAATCAATACGCAAAAGTTCTATAATCAAAAACAAAGAACTCGGCAAACAACTAACAGAAAAAAAATTCTTTTCTTCATTAGCATTAATAATTCCTGCATTAATCTTAAACATAGGACTCGCTAATTACTTTGTTGAAAATGAATTTATTTTAAGACTGCTAAGGGCTTGGCTAATAATAGCCCCCACCATATCTTTGGGTAGGCTAATTTCTGCACTTGCAGACGCATGGAGAAAAAATGATTTATTTTTAAAATATCCTCTAAGAAATTATTTACATTTATTTAAGCTAATACTTTATATTTTATCAGGCATTGTGGCATTTTGCCAAATTTTAAACCTTTCTCCTTGGGGTATCTTATCTGGAATAGGAGCCGTTGGAGCGATATTACTTCTTGTTTTTAAAGATACAATTCTAGGATTAGTTGCAAGCATACAGGTTTATGGCTCGGGACTGGTAAAAGAAGGAGATTGGATAGAGCTTAGATCTTTAGGAATAGATGGGGAAATTGTTGAATTAGGACTTCACAGAGTTAAAGTAAAAGCATGGGACAATTCTATTATGACATTTCCAACTTCAAAATTCTTGGATCATACTTTTAAAAATTGGAGAGGCATGGAAGAAAGTGGAGGAAGAAGAATTAAAAGATCGATATTGATAGATCAAACTTCTATAAAATTCCTAACCAAAGAATTAGAAAACAAACTACACAATTTAGATATAATGAGAAAGTATCTAAAAGACAAAGAAACAGAACTACAAAATGCTAACGAAGGAAAAAATAAAATAGTAGTTAATAGAAGAACACTAACTAATATAGGATGCTATAGAACCTATATGAAATTATACCTGGAAAAACATCCAAAAATTAATAAGAAAATGACCTTGCTAACAAGGCAATTAAAAGTGACACAATTTGGTTTGCCTATAGAAGTTTACGCATTTACAAATACAACAAACTGGACGGAATATGAAAATATACAATCTGATGTTTTTGATCATTTAATCTCTGCCGTAAGCTATTTTGATCTTAGAATATTTCAATACAATTCGCTAAAAGATCTTACCCTATCAAATGAGGTAATAAAAAATTAAAATGGAAAATAGTAAGTTGAAACAATCCATAGAAATAAGATCTAGAGAATTAGGATTTAATGCTATAGGATTTACAAATTTAAATTTTAATAAAAATATCAAAACGAACCTATTGAATTTCCTTAACAAAGGATTTCATGGAGATATGGAATGGCTTAGTAAAAAAGTTTTTATAAGATCAAACCCTAAAAACCTCTGGCCTGAAGCAAATACAGCTATAGTACTAGGAATCAACTATGGTGTAAAAAAATCCATCCTGAAAGAGCTTAATTTAAAAAACACAGCTTATATTTCGGTTTATGCAAGAGGAAAAGATTATCATCAAGTAATTAAAGGAAAATTAAAAAATTTAGGCACATATATAAAATCACTCACTTCATGTGAAATAAAGGTCTTCGTTGATACAGCTCCAATAATGGAAAAACCCCTGGCAGAAATGGCAGGTATAGGATGGCAAGGAAAACATACAAATCTTGTTTCAAAAAGATTCGGTTCTTGGCTTTTCTTAGGAATAATACTTACAAACCTTAAACTCAAAAACTCTCAAAAAGAAAAAGACAACTGTGGATCATGTTCATCATGTTTAGAAATATGCCCAACAAATGCATTTTCCAAGGCAGGAGTTTTAGATGCAAGAAAATGCATATCGTATTTAACAATTGAACACAAGGGACACATAAATACTAAGTACAGAGATAAAATTGGAAATAGAATATTTGGATGTGATGACTGCCTAGCAGTTTGTCCTTGGAATAAATTTGCCTCAAAATCAAATGAGCTATCCTTCAAAGCTTCAAAAAATATAAACTTACTCAAATTAGAAAATCTATTATCATTTAGTGAAAATGATTATAGAAAATTTTTTTCTAAATCCCCTCTCAGAAGAACAGGATACAATAGATTCATGAGGAACACACTAATTGCAGCAGGAAATTCTTTAAATAGTTTTTATGATATATCAATTTGTAAATATTTAAATAATGACTCTGAAATAGTAAGGGCAATGGCTGTTTGGTCACTATATTTAGTAAATAGAGAACTATTTAAGATAAAACGGAAGGAATTGTTCCACAAAGAGCATGACCCCTACGTATTAAAAGAATGGCAAAGGCCTTTAGTTAGTGAAAAAAATTATGATATTATGTAGTTTAGGCATGGGTTACTTAGCTTCCTTTGTAACATTGGAAGCACGTTCTAAAGGATTAAAAACTTTTGGAATCACCTCTAAAATAAATGATTCTATATTTAGAAAATTTCCAAACACAAAAATTTTTAGTCATTCACAAACACCTGAAGCTCTCTCCAATTCTACTCACCTACTGGTTTCAGCTCCTCCTAATGAAAAAGGATGTCCAATTATTAATACCTTCAAAAATCAAATTGTTAATTCTAATATAAGATGCATAGCTTATTTATCTTCGACTGGGGTTTATGGTGACCACAAGGGAAATTGGGTTCAAGAGACAAGCCCCACAAATACTTCAAATCAAAAAGGTAAAAATAGATTAAAAGCTGAAAAAGATTGGTTGTCATTTTCTAACGAAAATAATCTTATATTAATAATCTATAGACTTTCAGGTATATATGGACCCTCAAGGAATCCTTTTATAAAACTGAAAAATGGAACTGCTAAATTAATAACAAAAAAAGACCAGTATTTTTCTAGAATACATGTAAATGACGCAGCTAGAATAATTTTAAAAGGGATCAGAAAATCAAATAAAAATAATTTATGGAATATAGCAGACAAAGAACCCTGCAGTAATGATATGTTTTTAAGAGAGGCTATAAAAATTTCTGGCATTCCTATTTCTAAAAAATTAGATTACAACAAAAATAGAGATTTAATACCATTAAATTTTAGATCATTTTGGGAGGAAAACAAAAGAGTCTCTTCTACGAAAGTACTAAAAGAACTAAACATTAGTCTTATTTTTCCTAATTATAGAAATGGCCTTAAATATTTATTTTACAACAAACATTTATAATTTTTTTAAATTACTAATTATATTCCAAATTAATTCTAAATTCTTTTTCTTAGAAAGTCTATGATCACCATCTTTAATAAAGGTTATCTCTAAGTCTTCAGTCTTTAGAGAATCCATGATTTCAAAAGGAACATGTCTACCAACCGAATTGTCTCTTATTCCATGCAAAAGCCTTACTGGACAATTTATATCAATTTTTCGACCTAAAACTATATGATTCTTAGCTTCGCTAAATAACTTTTTAGTAAAAATATAATTCGAATCTCCATAATTAGATGGGATTAAAATTTTTCCTTCTTTATTAATTTGACTTTTTTCTTTTGAACTTAGTTTATGTTTCCACATATCTTCAGTAAAATCTGGAGCTGTAGATATCCCTATTATAGCTGAAATTTTAGACTGATTTTTTCTTGCAACCAAAAAGGCTAGCCAACCTCCCATAGATGAACCAACCAAAATTTGAGGGCCTATTGTAATTTCATTAATTATTGTTATTGAGTCATGAAGCCATCTTCCTATGGTTCCTTCATCAAAAGAACCCGAAGATTGACCATGACCAGAATAATCAAACCTAAGAAATTCTCTTCCTGACATTTTACATTTTTCTTCTAAAAATTTTGCTTTTTCTCCCTCCATATCTGACATAAAACCACATAAAAAAACCAAACCATCTTTATTATTTGATTTCTTCCTTGGAATGTGAGAATAAGCTATATAATTTTTCTTAATTTTTATTTTTGAAATTTTCATTATATTACCAATTAGAGATCTTATATAAACACCAAATTAACATAATAGAAGAATGATAAAAAAATTAACAAAAAAATTTAGAATTACTAAGTTTAAAAATGTAATAAGTCCTAAAATATTACAAGTGTTACCTCACATGGACTCTGGTGGTTTAGTTTCCGGAGCAATAGAAATGGCTAAAGCAATTAGAGAGGCAGGGGGTAAAAGCATTATCGCAACTTCAGGAGGGTATAGATTAAACGAAATAAAAAGATCCGAATCAGAAATAGAAATCCTGTCCGTAAATACAAAAAATATATACAAAATTTATAAAAACACAAAAGCTATAATTACTATATGCAAAAAATATGATGTTTCTTTAATTCACGTAAGGTCAAGAGCACCAGCCTGGTCTTGTTATTGGGCAGCAAAAAATATGAATATACCTTTGGTTTGTACTTTTCATGGCACTTATGGAACAGAGAACTTCATAAAAAAAAAATATAATAAAATTATGCTTTCAGGCTATATAACAATAGCCATATCTGAATTTATAAAAAATCA
>CAYRXL010000002.1:22033-25551 GCA_964428295.1 uncultured Alphaproteobacteria bacterium | reverse complement strand
ATACCAAGGGGGGTTGATACAAACGTATTCTCTCCAAGCGCTGTATCACAAGAAAGAATTGTCAGTTTAGCAAAAAAATACCTAATCAATGAGTCAGAATCTATTTTATTAATGCCCGGAAGGCTGACAAGTTGGAAGGGTCATAAATATGCAATTAAAGCGCTATCACTTATCAAAAGAAAAAATGTTAGATTAATTATAGTTGGTGACTCTCAAAATAGAAACTCATATAAACAATCGTTATTTAAATATGCAAAAAAATTGAGAGTAGAACACTCACTAAGTATTTTTGGTCATAGCAGAGACATACCTGCCGTTATGATGCTCTCAGACCTAGTTATCTCTTGTGCAGAAAAACCAGAGGCTTTTGGTAGAGTGATCCTAGAAGCACAAGCGATGGGAAGGCCAATTGTAGCATTTAACCATGGAGGAGCAGCAGAACTAGTAAAAAACAATGAAAATGGATGGCTAGTAGAATTTAGAAATGTAACCATGCTAGCTAAAGTAATGTGTGAGGTTTTAGATCTAAAATATACGCAAAGAAAAAAAATAATGAACAAATGTATTAAAAATGTAAGAAAAAACTATTTAACAAATAAAATGTGTAATAAAACATTAGAATTATATGAGCATGTGATTAATAATTTTAGATATGAGAAAAAAAATACTAATAATTAAGCATGGATCTTTTGGAGATATAATACTCTCATGTGGCCCAATATCAGCCATAAGAAAGAACCATCAAAATGCCCACATTACTATCTTAACAGAAAAAACTTATAATGATTTTTTTCTACTTTGCCCTTGGATAGATAAAATTAAAATAGATAATAGGTATAGTTTGTCATCCCCAAGAAAGTGTATTAAAATGTACAAGTGGCTTTATAATTCGGATTTTAATTGGGTCTATGATTTACAAACTTCATTCAGGTCAAGTTTCTACTTTCATTTAATACCCAAGTCTAGAAAACCAAAATGGAATGGTATAGCAAAAGGTTGTTCACATCGTCACGAGAACTCAAACAGAACAAGTCTACATACTGTTGAAAGACATAAAGAACAACTCAAAATTGCAGGAATAAACAAAATCCAAGAAGTCGATTGGTCATGGCTGAGATCAAATAAAAAAAAATTCATACTAAAACATGAATACGCTTTAATAGTTCCCGGAGGATCTAAAAAAAGAGAGAGAAAAAGATGGCCTATAAATAACTATAAAGAGCTTGTAAAAAAAATTATAAAAAACAATGTCATCCCTATAATTGTTGGAACAAATGAAGAAATAGAAATGACAAATCAAATTAGTGATGCTTCAGAAGATGTTATAAATTTAGTTGGAAAAACAAACTATGGAGATTTAGCAGACTTAGCCAGAAACTGTAAATATTCTATTGGAAACGACACAGGACCAATGCATCTCATAGCAAAAGTAGCTAAAAAAAAGAGCAAAAAAATAATATTATTTGGTCAAGATTCTAATCCACTACTTTGTGCTCCTAGAGGAGAAGGCGTAATAATTATAAAAAAAGACTCAATAACAGAAATTTCAGTTAATCATGTATTAAAAAATTTGAATTTAAAATATTAAAATATCTATAGTACTATTTACTTGATGAAGTAATTTTAAAAAAGTATATTATGTTAAGGTAATACTGTATATTTAATTAATTATTAAGAAACGGAGGCTTTATCATCGCAGTTGATAATTCAAGACCCACAAGTTCTCATAACGAAGGACCTAGAATAAACGAGGAAATTTCAATAGACCCTATAAGGTTGGTAGATAACCATGGAAAAATGTTAGGTGTAGTGCCATTAAGCAGTGCCCTTGATCTGGCAGAAAAGGAAGGTTTGGATTTAGTAGAAGTATCTCCAAATGCCACCCCACCAGTTTGTAAGATTCTGGATCATGGAAAATATAAATTCATGACACAAAAAAAAGCAGCTGAAGCTAGAAAAAAGCAAAAAACTATTGATGTAAAAGAAGTTAAGCTAAGACCGAACATAGATGTTCATGATTACCAAATAAAAGTAAAAAGCATAGGAAAGTTTTTGTCTTCAGGAGACAAAGTTAAAGTGACTATGAGATTTAGAGGACGAGAAATGGCTCATCAAGATTTAGGAGCTAAGGTGCTTGAAAGAGTCAGAGATGAATTAGAAGGATTAACAAAAATAGAACAAATGCCCAAAATAGAAGGAAGGCAGATGGTTATGGTATTAGCTCCTGGAGAAGGGACAAATAAATTAAAAAACAATTTAAAAAAATAATTAAGTATTGATTGTTATAAAAGTTCAACTTAATGTTTAATATACTTGTGTTTTTTGTTAAAAATATGTATTCACTATATTTTAATTTTAAATGAAAAAAATATGCCCAAAATTAAGAATAAAAGTGGAGCAAAAAAAAGATTTTCTTTTACTGGAACAGGTAAGGTAAGGATGAACCAATCTGGCAAGAGGCATGGAATGATTAAAAGGACAAATAAATTTATAAGAATTGCTAGGGGAACTGCTATATTAAGTGACGCAGATGCAAGAATTATAAAGAGAAATTTTTTACGAACTTAATTAATTTGGAAATCTTATGTCTCGTGTAAAAAGAGGTGTAACAAAGCATGCTCGACATAGAAAAATTATTAAAGCTGCTAAAGGCTCTAGAGGAAGACAAAAAAATACCTTCAGAGCCGCCATGCAACGTGTAGAAAAGAATAGACAATATGCATATAGAGATAGAAGGAATAGGAAAAGAGATTTTAGAAAATTATGGATAATAAGAATTAATGCTGCCTGCAGAGAGCTAGATATTAGATATTCAGATTTTATTTACGGACTACAAAAAGCAGGAATCTTAGTTAATAGAAAAATACTAGCCGACTTTGCCTTTAAAGATCCTGAAGCATTTAAATTGATGGTAGAAGAAGCAAAAAATTCCATTAAAACATAAGCTTTAAAGGAGAGTATCCTATTACTGATATTCTAAAAAAATGTAAGACGCTTGAAACATCATTATTAAAAGAAATTAAAAAATCAAATACCACAAACGATCTTTTAAATATTCGTATAAGGACCTTTGGAAAAAAGGGAAGCTTCACGATTTTGTTAAAAGAATTATCAAAAATAAATTCTAAAGAAAAATCTAAATATGGCAAAATTCTCAATATAGTTAAGAATAACATAGAATCATTGCTAGAAGAGAAAAATGCACTACTTTATCAAGAAGAACTATTTTCCAAGATCAATAAAGAAAAAATTGACGTTACTCTACCAACAGCAAAGCTTCTAAAAGGAACCATCCATCCCTTAAGCAAAACTTTAGATGAAATTATTTGCATAATGGGAAACTTAGGTTTTTCTTTGGCAAAGGGACCACATATTGAAGATGATTACCACAACTTTACTGCTCTAAATATACCTACTAATCACCCTGCGAGACAAGAACATGACACATTTTACATAAAAAAAAGACATAACCGAAGCTATGTCTTTTTTTATTCCTTTTAGTTGAAAAAAATCTTTAG
>CAYRXL010000002.1:20957-22023 GCA_964428295.1 uncultured Alphaproteobacteria bacterium | reverse complement strand
AAGCCACCTTTAAGAATAATAGCACCAGGAGAAACATATAGGTGCGATGATGATGCCACTCACTCACCTATGTTTCACCAAATTGAAGGTTTAGTTGTCGAAGAGAACATTAACATGGGACACTTAAAAGGCGTTATAATAGAACTACTTACCACATTCTTCAACATAGAAAATCTACCCGTAAGGTTTAGGCCATCTTATTTTCCTTTTACTGAACCTTCTGCAGAAGTAGATATAGGCTGTGAGCAAAAAGGCGGTGTGCTCAATATTGGTTCTAACAAACAATGGATGGAAGTGATGGGATGCGGTATGGTAAATCCAGTAGTACTAGAAAACTGTAATATTAATTCAAAAAAATATAATGGTTTTGCGTTTGGATTAGGTGTTGAAAGGTTTGCAATGCTAAAATATGGAATTCCTGACTTACGTACATTTTTTGAATCAGATATTAGATGGTTGAAACATTACGGGTTTTCTCCTACAGGCTTCCCTAGTTTACTAAAAGGACTATAGCTTTGAAATTTACTTATTCATGGTTGAAAGATCATATTGATATAAATGCTACATCGACCGAAATATCATCTAGATTAACAAATCTAGGATTAGAAGTAGAAGGATTAAGACAAATATCCCCAGACTATTCTTGCTTTTTAGTAGCAGAAATAGTCAGTGTAGAAAAACATCCTCACGCAGACAGATTAAGCATATGTAAAGTCAGCGACGGAAATAATATATTTGATGTAGTATGTGGAGCTCCAAATGTGAAAAAGGGTTTAAAATCTGTCTTTGCCCCCATTGGCTCATACATTCCAGGATCTAAGTTTAAATTAGAAAAGAAGGCAATTAGAGGAATTATAGGTGAAGGAATGTTATGTTCTGAGCAAGAGTTATGCATTTCAAATAATCATGAAGGAATAATTGAACTAATTGGGGTTTTAAAAAATATTTAAATGATTATATTAAAAATCAAGAAGCAATTAAAATAATAATGAAAATTTTTAAGGAGATTGGATATATTAAAGGTATATTCTTGTCTTTAAAAACATTGCCCAAAATATTATGGGTT
>CAYRXL010000002.1:16150-20947 GCA_964428295.1 uncultured Alphaproteobacteria bacterium | reverse complement strand
AATTAGGTACAAATTATTCAAAAGTAGCACCTCCAGTTGATAGCACATTTGAGGTTGGTTTAACTCCTAATAGAGGAGACTGTGCAAGTGTAAAAGGAATAGCGAGAGAGTTGGTTGCTTCAGGTTTAGGAAAGTTTATTACTAAAAACAGTTTAAAGATTAAAGGAAAATTTAAGAGCCCTATAAAATGGGAAATTAGCAATAATAAGGCAGGCATCGCTTGCCCTCATATTATAGGACGATACTTTAAATCTATAATTAACAAAGAAAGTCCTGGATGGCTTAAGGCAAAACTAGAGTCCATAGATTTAAAGCCAATTTCTGCACTAGTCGATATAACCAATTATCTTACGTATGATCTTGGAAGACCTATGCATGTATTTGACGCAAATAAAATATCAGGAAATCTTAAGATTCACTTTTCCAAAGACAATCAAACTATTACAGCTTTAGATGAAAATTCTTATAAATTAACAAATAATGACCTAGTGATATCAGACAATAAAGAAATACATAGTATTGCTGGAATAATGGGAGGAAAAAAAAGTGGTGTTACTAACAAAACACAAAATGTTTTTTTAGAGATAGCAAATTTTAATCCATACTGCATTGCTTCTTCAGGACAAAGACTAGGAATTTTATCTGATGCTAGATACCGATTTGAAAGAGGTATAGATCCAGATGCCATGTGTGAAGGAATGGAAACAGCAACCAGTCTTATAAGAGAAATATGCGGGGGAGAAATAAGCTATATTACTGAATTTAAATCAAAAAAGTATAAAAAAACTAATAAAATTGACTACTATCCTAACACATTAAAAAAACAAATTTGTATAAATTTAGAAAAAAACAAGCAAAAAAAAATCTTATTAGATTTAGGGTTTAAAATAGATTATATGGATGACATAAAATGGCAATTACAACCCCCTTCATGGCGACATGATATAAAAAGCAATCATGATATAATTGAAGAAATAACACGCATCTATGGATATGATAAGATCCCAATAAAATCGTTAAAAAACCAAAGAAAATCAACAAAAAGCATATTGGATGACCAAGATCAAAAAAGAGTATTATTGAGGGATTACATGGCTCATGCAGGACACCACGAGATGATTTCATTATCATTCATATCATCAAAAGAAGCTAATATTTTTTCAAATATTCAAGATTATGTCATCATAGATAATCCTATTTCAAACGAGTTAGATGTTCTCCGTCAGTCACTCATACCCAATATACTTACAGCAGGTTCAAAAAACTTAGCTAAAGCACAAACAAATTTTTCTTTATTTGAAATAGGATATACATACAAAGGAGAAGAACTAGCTGAGCAAGAATTAAATTTGGCTGTTGCGAGGTTTGGTCTTTACAAGGAAAAGAATTGGCGCTCTAAAATTAGAAAAGTAGATGTGTTTGATGCAAAATCTGATATATTATATGCACTGGAAAGCATTGGAATACCTGAACCAACAAAAATTTCAGCAGATGCTCCAAAATGGTATCATCCAGGACGTTCTGGAAAAATTAAACTTGGAAATAATACTTTGGGTTACTTTGGAGAACTCCATCCAGAAATTGCAAGATACTACCAAATTAAAGAAAAAGTAACCATATGTGAACTACTTATCAACAAAACACCTGAATTAAAGAACAAAAATAAAACCAAACAGAAATTAGAATTGTTATCCTTAATGCCTATTAAAAGAGATCTTTCATTTTTATTACCAAGGAAAGTTAGAGTAAATAAATTATTAGAGTTGATAAAAAACATAGACCAAGAAAAAATAGGAGAAATAAAAGTATTTGATGTTTATCAAGGTAAAGAAATACCCTCTAACTTTACATCAATTGCTGTAGAAATTGAAATTATTCAAAAACACAATACATTAACCAATAATGAAATTGAAAATTTATTAAAAAAAATCATAGAAAAAGTAAAAAATAATTTGAGTGGCAAGTTAAGATAATAAAAATTTAATTATCTGGTAATTAATTTAATTACGAAGCTAATTATGTTTAAAATTATTCCAACGTAAATGAGGATACTTTGTTGAAGCAATGGCAAAAATATATCAAAATATATGCTAGAGTTACTGGGACCAAGATCAAAATATTTACCAAGTAATGATTGAAATCCTAACAAACTATTAGAATTAATTTTTACCCAAATTTCTCCAGCTGCAACACCATAACCCAACACACCTAAAATTATAAAAATAACACCTATGCCAAAAATAAATAAAGAAAATCTATACATACACATATTAAAAATTTTATATTAAGAAACTCAACAATATATATACTAATTTAATTTAAAAGATAGTATCAATAAAACAGTAAGGAGGGATGGCCGAGCGGTTGAAGGCGCACGCTTGGAAAGCGTGTATACAGGCAACTGTATCGTGGGTTCGAATCCCACTCCCTCCGCCAAAAACATCTGATACACAACAGGCAGTTTTATACTCCTGCCATCTTACAAGAATTATATTGGAAAAATATGCTTAAGTATTATATATAAATTTTATTTTTAAGAATGCTAGTTATCCCCTGCTAGCAATTGTTACACCACCATCCATAGTAATAGTTTGTCCAGTAATAAATTTTCCAGATTTAGAAGCAAGTAAAATAGCTGCCCCTGCCACTTCATCAGTTGTCCCTATCCTTCCTAATGGAGCATTTTCTTCGACATTTTTTAATATTTCGGGGTTTTCCCATAGTGCTCTAGCAAAATCTGTTTTTATTATTCCTGGACATATTCCATTTACAGTAATTCCTTTATCTCCCCATTCCACTGCTAAACTTCTAATCAAACCTATATCTG
Source organism: uncultured Alphaproteobacteria bacterium (assembly GCA_964428295.1). Taxonomy (GTDB): domain Bacteria; phylum Pseudomonadota; class Alphaproteobacteria; order TMED109; family TMED109; genus CAYRXL01. The sequence goes on along the minus strand of CAYRXL010000002.1, from coordinate 18,120 downwards.
CTGTTTTAGATACGCTATATGCTCCTAAATTCTTAACCCCTTGAAGTCCCGCTATTGAAGAAATTATGATTATAGAGCCCTCACCAATTTTAGCCATCATAGGTAGGGCTTTTTGACACAGCCATAGGTTGGAGCGAACATTATTATTCATTATCTTTTCAAATAACTCATCAGGTATTTCCGCTAATTTTCCATAATATGGGTTTGATGCTGCATTACAAACTAGTATATCAATCTTTCCGAATTTATCCCTTGCATAATCTATTAATTGATTGCACTGACCTTTTTCAGAAATATTACAGCTTTTTGAATATGCTACACCACCATTATTTCTAATTTCTTCAACTACTTTGTCGCAAGCATCAATTTTACGAGAAGAAATTACTACTTTTGCTCCCATTTCCGCATACCTAATAGCTATAGATTTTCCTATTCCCCTGGATGAACCAGTTATAACTGCACTTTTACCACTTAAATTAAATAACTCTGACATGTCAAAACTATACTCCTAAATATATTCAAAACTAATTTTATTTCTTTTTTCGTTATGTAAATGTATTATAAAATTTTACATTTTATATCTACTATACTACTTTTGTTTATAAACATTTTAATTAATATACTCAATATGACACAAAAACTTGCAGAAACAAATATAGATCTAAAAAACATAGAAAATATATGCCTAAAAGACTATGAGGATATGGATGAAACAGCTCTAAGAATCCAATTAGCTGCGTCTTATAGAATAATTGAAAGCTTAGGTTGGTCTTATCTTATTTTTGGTCATCTGACTGTAAGATTACCAGGTCCCAAAAACCATTTCCTAATAAACCCTTTCGGTCTAATGTATGATGAGGTCACAGCATCAAATTTAGTAAAAATAGATCTAGATGGAAATATTATTGGTAATTCAGAATGGGGTATAAATCCAGCAGGATTTATAATCCATTCTTCAATACACTCCTCTAAAGAAGACGCTCATTGCGTAATGCATACACACACAACTGCTGGAATGGCAATGGCAGCTTTGGCAAAAGGACTGATAAATATTGATTTTAATGGTACATCTTTTCATAACAAAGTGTCTTATCATGACTTTGAAGGAGTAACTATAAGAAAAGAAGAATGCGAAAGATTAGCAAATGATCTAGGTAATAATAGTGTAATGATCTTAAAAAACCACGGACTTCTTACAACTGGAAAGACAATTGCAGAGGCCTTTATAAAATTATATACACTTGAAAATGCCTGCAAGGTTCAACTCCTAGCAAGAGCAAGTGGAGAAAAACTAGAGGAAGTTCCCATCAAAATAGCAGAAAATCACATAAAAGGACTAAACAATTCTGGAAATGCCAAACTTGCTTATAAAGCCCTTGTTAGGAAAGCTCTTAAAAAAGATCCTTCCTTTATTTATTAATTTATTTTTATAGTTGATTTTATATCTTTTATAAAATAGTAAGGGTTACCTAAGTAATATAAATATGTTAATTGCCTTAAAGATAAAAACATATAAATTAAAATAAAGTTACGGAGATATAGAAGTGAAAAGAACTTTTCAACCTAGTAGACTAGTAAGAAAGAGAAGACATGGGTTCAGATCAAGAATGTCAACTAAGTCAGGTAGAATTATATTATCAAGAAGAAGGGCAAAAGGAAGACATCGTTTATCTGCATAATAAAAGCTTTAAAAATGATAACTACTTTAAAAAAAAAGAAAGATTTTGACCGAGTGTCGAATGACGGAAAATATGTTATATGTAAAAATTTTATAATTCAATTTTGTGAAAGAAAAGATGAATTCTTGTATTACAATTTAGATTTTATATACTTATCAAAGTATTCAAGTAGATATGGCATTATAGCTAGTAAGAAAATAGGAAATGCAGTGTCTAGAAACCTTGCAAAAAGAAAGATTAGGAGTCTTGTTAGAGAAACTTTCCCTAGATTTTCTCAATCTGAATTTGACT
>CAYRXL010000002.1:11821-16140 GCA_964428295.1 uncultured Alphaproteobacteria bacterium | reverse complement strand
TATGTAATAATAGCCAAAAAAGGTATATTGAAAACTAAATTTACAACTTTAAAAGACGAATTTACAAAAAATATAGAACTAATAAATAAAAAATTAACCAAGCTGAAATCTTGATTTAACAATGAATGATCATAAAAACCTACTTCTAGCTATAGTTGCTTCACTAGCAATACTTATGATATTTCAAATGATTTTTCCAACCAATGAAAATAAGATATCAAAAAATGAGAACAACAAAACCCTCACTCTGGAAAATAAAGAAAAAGAAAAGTTTGTTATAAAAGACAGAGAAAAGGTTATTTTAGATACAAAACGAATATATTTTTCCGAAGAATCAAGACTTTCTGGTTCAATATCTTTAAAAGGAGCTAGGTTTGATGATGTCACCCTAAAAGATTATAATACGCACATAGGAGAAGACGCTAAAGAAGTAAACTTATTATCACCCAGAGAAACTAAAAATCAATATAATGCAGAATTTGGATGGATGTCCCTAGAAAAAGTAGATACACCAACATCTAACACAATTTGGTCTCAGGTTTCAGGTAAGAATTTAGGCCCTAATAAACCTATAGAATTAGAATGGGTTTCACCAAACGGGTTAATATTTAAACGAACCATAACCTTAGACTTTAATTACATGTTTAATATAAATCAAAAGGTTATAAATAAAAGCAATGAGCCAGTAACTCTATATCCGTATGCAAGAATAAATAGAACAGGAACTCCAAAAACATCTGGATTCTATATACTACACGAAGGCCCTATAGGTGTATTAAATGAAAGACTTAAAGAAATAGATTATGATGACCTTTTGGAAGGTAAAAGTGAGAGATCTGTGAGTTTAGGTGGATGGTTAGGAATAACAGATAAATATTGGCTCACAGCACTCATACCTGATCAAAATAAAACTATAGAAGCTCAATTTAGGTCATCTATTGGGGAAAGAGAAAGATATCAGGTTGACTACACAGGTCCATCAATTGTTCTAAAACCAGGAGAAGACACGGTTTTTAAAACAAATATATTTATAGGAGCAAAAGAAGTTGATTTGCTAGATAAATATTCAAATGAACTCCAAATTAAAATGTTTGATAGAGCTGTTGATTTCGGTTGGTTTTATATTATCACTAAACCTCTATTTTATATTCTGCATTGGTTATCAGAAAATTTAGGTAATGTAGGACTAGCAATTTTGGCTCTCACAGTAATAATTCGTGCAATTATGTTTCCTCTTGCAAACAAATCTTTTAAGTCTATGAGTAAGATGAAACTACTAACGCCTAAAATGAATGAAATAAGAGAAAGATATAAAGATGATAAAATAAAACTTCAACAAGAAGTTATGCTTCTCTACAAAAATGAAAAAGTAAATCCATTATCAGGTTGTTTGCCTATACTTATACAAATTCCTGTATTTTTCGCATTATACAAGGTTTTATTTGTCACTCTTGAAACTAGACACCAACCTTTTTTCGGTTGGATAACAGATTTATCCGCTCCTGATCCAACTACTTTATTTAATTTGTTTGGGCTGTTTAATTTTTCTCCTCCTTCTTTTCTTATGATTGGAGCATGGCCTCTTTTTATGGCTTTTACCATGTTTCTTCAACAAAAATTAAATCCAGCGCCTCCTGATCCAATGCAAGCCAAAATAATGGCAATGCTTCCGATCATTTTTCTTTTCTTATTTGCTACTTTTCCAGCAGGATTGGTAATTTACTGGACATGGAATAATATTTTATCCATAGCTCAACAATATATAATTATGAGAAAAACATCTAATAAGTAAAACTAATGATCAATGTTTCAAAATTTTTTAGTGACCCTCATAATATTACCTATAACTCTACTTATATTGAAACCTTGCCTAAATTTAATTTACCTGAAATAAGCTTTGCAGGCAGATCAAATGTAGGTAAATCATCGTTAATAAATGCTTTAACCAAAAGAAAAAAACTAGCTTCGGTATCTTCAAATCCAGGACATACTAGAAAAATCAACTTCTATGAAATTTCAAATAAACTTATTTTGGTTGACCTTCCTGGGTATGGTTATGTAAAAGTTTCTAAGGGAAAATCTGAATTTTTGTCTAACTTAATTTATTACTATCTGAAAGATAGAAAAAATCTAAAGATATTATTTCTATTAATTGATTGTCGCCACGGCCTCAAAGAAAATGATCAAAAATTTATAAAATTATTAAATGAAAATAATATTAACTATTTACTAATATTGACTAAAATTGATAAAGTATCCCAAATTAATCAACAAAAAACAATTGAAACTTTCAATGATTTTTATTTTAGAAACAAGTCTTCTAATTTGGAAATTTTTAGGGCAAGCTCACTAACCGGAGAAGGAATTAAGAACCTACGAAAAAAAATAATAAATCTTGCCATTTAACTTATAAAAAATTGTATTTTACAAAATGAAAAATATTTTAAAAAGAATTAGCACTACCCTTAATAAGGAAGCAAATGAAATCAAAGAAAACGCTTTGAAGTATAGAGGCAAACTGGTAGTCATAAAGTACGGCGGGCACACTATGAAAAACCCAGAATTAGCAAAAGAATTTGCTAAAGATATATCTATTATACAACAAATAGGAATCAAACCAGTAATAGTTCATGGTGGAGGACCACAAATAGATGATCTTTTAAAAAAGTTACGTATTAAATCTACATTTGTAGAAGGGTTAAGAGTTACCAATTTAAAAACTATAGAAATAGTAGAAATGGTTTTATCTGGTAAAATAAACAAAAATATAGTAACCAACATAAATTTTTATGGGAAAAAAGCTATAGGATTATCCGGAGTAGATGGAGATTTAATAAGAGCTAAAAAGTTTAATACAAAACATTTAACAAAAGTAAACAAAAATATTAAAATTAAAGACTTAGGATACGTAGGAACACCCATTAAAATAAAAAAAGAGATACTATTGGATCTTATTTCGCATAATTATATACCAGTGATAGCTCCTATAGGAATAGGATCTAAAGGAACTAAATATAACATAAACGCAGATACTACGGCAGGCGCTATAGCATCCTCTTTATCTGCAAGAAGACTTCTAATGCTAACAGATGTAGCAGGAGTTATTGGAAATAAAAATAAGTTGATAACAGAATTAAACATTAAAGACATTAAAAAGTTAATTAAAGAAAATATAATTACAGGAGGAATGATACCAAAGGTACAAACTTGTACTTTAGCAGTAAAGAATGGAGTAAAAGCATCAGTAATCTTAGATGGAAGAGTCAAACACGCATTATTATTGGAATTATTTACTACTGATGGTGTTGGTACTTTAATAAAAAAATAAATGAAAAACATACTAAATAATGTAAATACTTGGCTTATAGACCTAGATAACACAGTATATTCAGCACAAACTAATTTGTTCTTGAAAATTCATAAAAGAATGAAATCGTTTATAGCATCACATTTAAAAATATCAGAAAATGAAGCCTTTTTATTACAAAAAAAATATTACTTAAAATACGGAACAACGCTTAGGGGTTTAATGAAAAATCATAATATAAACCCCAGTTTATACCTAGATTATGTACATGATATAAACATATCAAAATTAGCATCTGACCCCCTCTTAGCAAAGGGTTTAAATAAAATAGATGGAAAAAAAATTATTTTTACTAACAGTTCATCAGGTCATGCTAACAGAATATTAAAACAACTAGGTATACACGAACAAATCGACACAGTGTTTGATATATGTGCAGCTGGATATATACCAAAACCAAGTCATACTCCTTATAATAAATTAATTTTAAAATATAAAATTATACCAAAAAATACTATTATGATAGATGATATTCCCAAAAATTTGGAAACTGCTAAAAAACTAGGAATAAAAACCATATGGGTAAGTTCTGAAAATGACCAAGATAAAAAAACAATTAACTTTACTAATCAATATCCCTACATTGATTTAAAAATCAATGATCTTACTAGTTTTATAACATCCATAAACCCCTAAGGAGGTATAATTGAGTATAGATAATACAAAAAACATTATATTAGAAGCATGGAATAGTAGAGACAATAATGAAACTTTAAAAGATATTGCTGTTATTAAATCAGTTAATACAGTTTTAAAGCTTCTTGACTCGGGGAAGATTAGAGTAGCTGAAAGTGGTAATGATAATATTTGGAAAGTTAACCAATGGATAAAAAAAGCTGTATTACTTTCTTTTACCTTATCTAAAATGAAGCAAATATCTGGAGGGCCAGATGGAACAAATTGGTGGGATAAAATTCCATCAAAATTTACTAACTGGAATGAGAATAATTAT
>CAYRXL010000002.1:7921-11811 GCA_964428295.1 uncultured Alphaproteobacteria bacterium | reverse complement strand
ATCAGCAGGCTTTAGAACTGTCCCAGGTTCTATAGTAAGGTATGGCTCCTACATAGGAGAAAATACTGTTTTAATGCCATGTTTTATAAACATAGGTTCGTATATTTCATCTGGCACCATGGTAGATACTTGGTCTACTATAGGAAGTTGCGCACAAATAGGAAAAAACTGCCATATATCCGGAGGAGTGGGGATAGGAGGAGTTCTAGAACCACTCCAAGCTAACCCTGTAATTATTGAAGATAATTGCTTCATAGGTGCTAGATCTGAAATAGCAGAAGGGGTAATAGTAGAAGAAGGCTCTGTTATTTCTATGGGTGTATTTCTCGGATCATCAACCAAAATAATTAATAGAAAAACTAAAGAAATACATTATGGAAGAGTCCCAAAATACTCTGTAGTAGTACCAGGAAGCCTGCCAAACAAAACAGAACCCAATATCAGTCTTTCATGTGCTGTAATTGTCAAAGAAGTCGATGCTAAAACTAGACAAAAAACATCAATAAATGAATTACTACGAAGCTAAATTCAATCACTATTCCTTCTTATAAGGACGATTTAGAAGATTAATTACTACTTCATTTATTTGCTTATTTTTTTTTAAAATATGGTAAACTGCACTAATGATTGGGGTATCTAAACCTAATTTTACAGACAAATAGTGAGCTGATTCAGCTGTATCAACACCTTCTGCTATTTCAAGTTTTCCATCTAAAATAGAACTCAAATTTTCTCCTTTACCAATGAGCTTACCTAAAGAATAATTTCTAGAAGATGAGGAGGTACATGTAAGGATCACATCCCCTACTCCGGAAAGACCCATCACTGTATTATTCCCTCCCCCCAAGCTTAAAGACATCAACTTGATTTCATTTAATCCTCTAGAAATAATTGCTGCTCTAGCATTTTCACCCAGCGACATACCATCAGTAATACCTGCTGCTATAGCAACTATATTCTTTAGAGCTCCATTAATTTGTACTCCAATTATATCATCACTCATATATGGTCTTAAAGTTTTTCCAGCAATTAACTTAACAATTTTATCTCTAAATGCTTTTTTTCCCGCTATGGTAACGGCAGTAGGCAAACCATCGGATACTAATTTTGCAAAAGAAGGGCCACTTAAAATAGCTATATCTGCCTTAGGGTTTAAATCATGTACTATTTCACTCGGTAGACAACCACTTTGCAATTCAATTCCCTTAGAACAGATAACAAAACCTAATTTATTTTTATCAATTTGAAGATTTTCAGCTGTATCTAAATAACTTTGCAAAACACTTCTCATGTATTGGGAAGGAACAGCAACAAAAGCAATTTTTGCTAATACATTCATAATTTCTGTCTCTGCTTTAATATTTTTACTAAGCTTAATCTTGGGAAGAAAAATATTATTTTCATGTCTTGAATTGATGCTTTCGGCTACTTCTGATTCCCTGACCCAAATGTTAAATAAACAATTATTCTCTTTAGCAAGAACATTAGCAACAGCAGTTCCCCAACTACCTGCACCTAAAACACAAAATTTATTCATTTCTATCAACCCTATCTTGTAATGGCCACCTCGGTCTAGCTGTAAAATCAAGATTACTAATCAATCCCTTTCTATACCTTTCGTATCCAGCCCAAGCAACCATAACACCATTATCTGTACACAAATTAGCCGGAGGAAAATAGACTTCAAAATTATTTGCTTGACTTATAATCTTCATTTCTTTCCTAATAACATTATTTGATGCCACACCTCCTGATACCACAAATGATTTAGAATATGGACATAAATTTTTAAATATCTTAAAAGCATTTTTAATTCTATCACACAAAATATCTGAAACAGCTTTTTGAAAACTTGCTGCTAAATTACTTAATTCATTAGCATTATTGTCATAAATATAATTTTCTTTTATCCTTGCCGCAGCAGACTTAAGTCCTGAAAAAGAAAAATTCAATCCTGCCTTTCCTACTAAAGGTCTAGGCAAATCGTATTTTTTAGCATTTCCATTAATGGCCAATTTTTCAAGATAAGCTCCGCCAGGAAATTTTAAGCCCAAAATACGAGCAGTTTTGTCAAACGCTTCTCCTAATGCATCATCTATAGTTCCCCCTAAATGTATATAGTTATTTATATCTTTAATTATATAAAATTCACTATGTCCTCCTGAAATCAACAAAAGAAGATAAGGAAAAGTAATTTTATTTGTTAGCCTTATTGTTAACGCATGGGCTTCCAAATGATTAACTGCTACAAAGGGAATAGACTTTGATTGAGCAATTATTTTTCCCACTGTTAATCCAACCAACAATCCACCTATCAAACCTGGTCCTGCTGTAGCTGAAACTATATCTATTTGATCTAAAGATTTTCCTGCATTATTTAATGCTGAAAATATACACTTATCAATAGTGAAAAGGTGATTTCTAGCAGCAAGCTCAGGCACCACGCCCCTGTAAGGTGCATGTATTGTCATTTGTGACATTATAACGTTTGAAAGTATACCTTCGTTACTATCAACTACTGAAACCGCAGTTTCATCACAACTACTTTCTATGCCTAGTATAATCATAATTATTTATAGATATAATTAGCAGAAAAATTGTTATAATAAAAACACATAATAAATATATATGAAATAAAAAATGGATATTAAACTAATTTTAGGTTCAAGAAGTAGTGAATTAGCAAGAATACAAACAGAAATAGCAAGTAAGATTCTAGCAGCTAATGGAGCTAAAATTAATAAAATTTACTACATCAATACCTCAGGAGATAAATCTTATCTAAGTTTACCTAAAAATTCAGGAGGCAAAGGATTATTTACAAAAGAAATTGATGATCTAATAATTAATGAAGATATAGATATTGGTATACATTCTTTAAAAGACATACCAGGAAGTATTAACTCTGATCTAATTATAGGAGCTGTGCTTCCTAGAGAGGATTGTAGAGAAGCCCTAATAACCAAAGAAATGAAAATTAAAAACATAATGGACTTACCTAATAATTCACTTTTTGCCTCATCTAGTCCAAGAAGATTATCATATATTAAAACCATAAGACCCGATCTAAAGACAACTAACTTAAGAGGAAATATAAACACAAGAATCAATAGAATAAATTCAGGATATGCCTTTGCAACTCTACTTGCTATGGCAGGATTAAATAGACTTAAACTAAAAAATAAAATTAACTGCCCTGTCCCAACATCAGTAGTATTACCTCCGGCAGGGCAAGGAGTCATAGCTTTAGTTCATAAAAAGGGAAATAAAACTATAGCTAAGTTGTGTAGTATAATTGATGACAAGCCAACTAGAATAGCTATCATGGCAGAAAGAGCATTTATAAAAAAAATTAATGGAAATTGTAATACTCCTGTATCAGCCTATGCAAGAGTTTGGTTAAAAACTGTTAAATTAGAAACTAGACTTTTTTCTGAAGATGGAAAAAAATATATCGATACTAAATCGACTTCCCATATATCTAATGCAACAGAGCTAGGATATAAATGTGCTAAAGAACTTTTATCAAATGGCGGGGGAAAACTTATAAATAATTAAATGAAGAACATAATTATAATTGCTAGGGCAAAAGGTCCAATAGAAAATTTTAGAATAAAAGAAGCGTTTGATATGCACAATCTAGAAAGCATAACAACCCCTGTGTTAAAAGTCGTTGAAAATACAAATGCAATAATAAGTCTAGAAAAAACACAAGCAGTATTATTAACTTCATTTAATAGCGTATATTTCTTTTCAAAAAGAATAAAAACCTGTACTATACCCATATATGCAGTAGGTGAGACTACTTACTTAGCTGCGAAAGAATTTGGGCACAAAGAAGTAAAAGAATGCCAAGGAGATGCCTGACAAAGCTGCGGCGGACGCGGCGA
>CAYRXL010000002.1:5428-7879 GCA_964428295.1 uncultured Alphaproteobacteria bacterium | reverse complement strand
CTTAAGTATGATAAATACAGTTAGGAAATCTTTAAACAAACAAAATGGTACCTTGCTATTTGCTGGAGCAAGGGATATATCTGTGGATATTCCAAGCATGCTAATTAGATTTGGATATAACGTAAAGAAGGTTGTTCTTTACAAAACTCAGCAAACTAAAACCCTTGAAAAAAAGATAATAGGTTATATTGATACAGGATTAGCAACCTGGGTAGTCTTGCTATCTCATAAAGGAGCTTGTGCTTTTATTAATTTAGCATCAAATACATTCAACAAGAAAACACTAAAAAATTTAAAAATAGCTTGCTTAAGCAAATCAATAGCAAGCCTTGTTAACAACTCCGGACTAAATGCCGTATACCCTGAAAAACCCAACATTAAGTTACTACCTGAACTTATAATTAGTACAAAGGAAATATAGGATGGCTAAAAAATATAATAATAAAAAAACCCAAACATCAAAAATTAGAAATAGAAAAAAAAGCTCTACTCTAACAAGTGCTAAAAAATTAAAAACCAAATTACCTAATAATAATTCAATTGATTTTGAAAAATGGATAGAAAATTTTTTAGTTCGTATGAACCAGACAAAAAACATTATATCAGAAACACTATTAAAGATAATAAATGCACCCATTATTATCATTAGAACTTGTTTAAAATATAGTCTCAAATTTTTAACTTTTCTTATTTCAATATTAAAAATATCAACTAACTCAGTTTCAAAATTTATAAAAGACTTCTTTTCAATTTTAGCTAAATTACTAATTCCTATCCTTTTTGGTTTCCTTGCAGGTGGAGCTGGTGCTGTATTTATTTATATACTGTTAGGATATAACGAATCGGACAAATCAGCTATTAATTTTCAAAAAGAAATAAATATAAAAATATCAGACATTGAGAATGATGCTAAGTTAATTGCTACTCACAAAAATGATATTAAAAACTTAAAAGATAATATTATTAAAATTCAAGACGTAATAAACCTAATGGATGAAAACCTTTTAATTCACAATAATAATTTTAAGGAAATTGAAAAATTTAATGAGCAGATTATCGCTTTAAACAGAAAAATTCAAAACATATCAACTAAAGTAGATAAAAACTCTCGTTTAATGACATCAGCCAGTGAATCTGAACTCACGACAAGGTTACATTTAGCATTTAATCTGGTAGATAGGTTAACCTCAGGTGTTCCCTACGCTCCTACTTTAGAGGCATTAGGGCCAGACGCGGCAGATCCCTTTTTACTAAGATTTGCAAAAGGAGGAGCACCTACTTTAGCCGATCTTGCTGCAAGATTATCAGGAAGAGCTGGTGAAGTTAGGGATGCTGATAAAACTTTAAGAGACTCTAATTGGAGAGAAAATATGTCTAATAAAATTTCAGGTATGATAAAAATTCGGCCCACGGATATTGATACAATAAAAGGTACTAAAGGTGCATTGCTTAGAGCAGAGTTGGCAATAACTAATGGTAACTTAAACAAGGCCATCAATGAAATAGAGTCTTTAGACCCCAAAACAAGAGGTCCATTGTCAGCATGGCTTGTAGAAGCAACAGCAAAACAACGTGCAGATATAGCTGCAAACAATATTCTAGCTAAAGCTACCGCTGCATTAGGAAATACTAATTGATAAGAGTGCTTTTACTAGTATGCTTGATGTCTATAGCAGGGATTTTCTCTTCCTGGTTTTCAAACAATAAGGGTTCAGCTATATTGGAGTGGAATGGATGGCATATAGAAACATCAGTATCGTTTTTAGTATTAGTTACGATAGTTTTTTTAGCCATATCATTATTTTTGTTAGATTTTATCTCATACTTAATAAATATACCCAATAATTTAAAAAAAAAGATCTACAAAAATAATAAAGTTAAGGGCTACCATGCCTTGGAAAAGGGCCTCTTAGCAGCAGCAGCAGGTGATAAAACTGCTACCTTCAGATCTGAAAAAATTGTAATAAAAAACCTTCAAAACTCCCCTTTAACTTTATTGTTAGAAGCTCAAAGCTCTATTCTTAAAAACGATGAAAAAAAATCCAAGGAAGTTTTAAGAAAAATGTTACTTCATCCAGATTCTGAACTATTTGCCATCAGATTAATGATATCTAATGCTAAAAAATACAAAGACTATAACTCTATCAAAAATTTAATAGAAAGAGCATCTACTTTAAATTTGAATCCATATTGGTTAATTACTGAAGCAATTAACTTATCAATCGTAAATAAGGATTGGAATTTAGCATATAAAATTATAACAAAAAGTAAAACTTCTAATAAAAAAGAATATAAAAGAATAAAGGGATTGATAGAATTAGAGCTTGCAAGGTCACTATTCACTAAAGGAAAACTTAATGAATGTAAAGTAATGACAGATAAAGCTATATCTAAACTCAAAAATTTCCCTCCAGCCATTGACTTGTTTGTAGATATATATTTAATGTCAAG
>CAYRXL010000002.1:0-5418 GCA_964428295.1 uncultured Alphaproteobacteria bacterium | reverse complement strand
TGATAAATTAACAAAAAAAGAGGGCTTAAAAAGGTACTTATTACTGCATGGATGTCAAATCCTCACCCAATAATAATAGAAAATGCTCTTAAGCTAGTTGATAAAAACAACTCACTACAAAAAATACAAATAATACAGGAAGTGACTAAAAACAATACCAGCAATACAGAATCTCAACTGGTACTAGCCCAATACAAGACTGAAGGAAATATATGGGGAGAAGCTGAAAACCATCTTAAAATTGTAATTCAACAAAATCCCACAATTAAAGCCTATAAATTAATGGCAAAACTAGTTGAAAAAAAGAACCAAAATAAGGATGAAGTTAATAGGTGGCTTAATAAAGCGCTTAAAGGAAATCCTGATCCTTCTTGGATATGTAATATATGTAACGAATCACATAACGAATGGTCAATACAGTGTATTCATTGTGATACTTTTGATAGTCTAAAATGGATAAACTATCAAGAAACTAGTAGCATAATGAAGTTTTCAGATAACAAAAATACACATAGCATATTAACAAATTGATTAATATAAATAAAATTTCAAATTATATTATATTACTAATAATTCTATTTATTCAGTCAACAGAGTCTTTATCTACACAACTAATAGATTATATTATTGTTGAGAAAAGACTTAGAAAAATTAATTTATATGAAAGTGGAAAAAAAATTACTAGTTTTGATATTTCTTTAGGTTTTGATCCAATAGGGCACAAATCTAGGCAAGGTGATGGAAAAACTCCCGAAGGGTTATACATGATTGAAGAAAAAATTAGTAATAGTTCGTTCTATTTAGCTTTAAAAATATCTTATCCAAACAAATGGGATGCTAGAAGTTCAATCAGTATTGGAGAAAACCCTGGAGGACAAATAATGATTCATGGTTTACCCAATGGAAGGAATGAAGCTGAAATAGATCATGGAGAAGAAGATTGGACAAACGGGTGCATAGCTGTACGAAATGAAGAAATATTATACATTTGGGAAAATATCTTAGTAGGCACTCCTATTCTTATAAGAAAATAATATCTAATATATTTTATCTTTAATAAATATATTTTCTGGATACTTAAATGATTTAAACTCCAGTGCATTTCCACTGGGATCAAAGAAAAACATTATAGACTGTTCGCTCTTCAATCCTTTAAATCTGACCCTTGGTTTAATAAGAAAATTAATTTTATGATGTTTCAGCTTGGTACAATATGAATTCCATTCCTCCCATTCTAATATTAATCCAAAATGCCTTACTGGGACATTGTCCCCATCAACCGAACTATTTTGTAATAAAGCACATTCATCTACTTTTAAATGAGCAGTAATTTGATTTCCTCCTAAATTAAAGTCAATCCAAGTACTAGAACTTCTTCCTTCCTCACAACCCAGAATTTCTACATAAAAATTTCTAGTTTTTTTTAAATCATCGACAGGAAATGCGAGATGAAAATTTTTATTTACCATTTCTTAACTCCTTAACATTTATAAATTAGGATACGAAGAAATACTATTGAAAATTTCAACTGGTATATTAGACCCACTTATACCTTTCATAGACTTATCATCGTCCCTTCCTATCCAAATGCCAATAACGTGGTTTTTTGTACAACCTATAAACCAAGCATCCCTATTATTTTGACTGGTTCCAGTTTTCCCCAAGATATGCATATTCAAAGAACTAGCTCTAATACCTGTGCCATGAGTAATTACTTCTCTAAGTAACTTTTTAATCTTTTTAAGTGGTACTTTATCAATAATAGGGTCTCTAACAGGGGAGTTTCTTACCCAAATATTTTTTTTATCTCTAGTTTTAATTTTTCTTATACCATAAGGAATCACTGCTGTTCCATTACCTGCAATAGCAACAAAGGCTCCCGTTAACTCAATTAAGGATATACTGGCAGTACCCAGGGGCATAGAAGGTTCGTTAGGAATATAAGAAGTTATACCTAATCTTTTTACTTGTTTAATTATAAATTTCCTTCCAATTTTTTCTGATAATCTTACTGCGGCAACATTTGAAGATTTAGCAAAAGCACTTTTTAAACTAATAAGGCCTTCGTACTTATTGTTTGAGTTTCTAGGTTTCCAATCACCCAAAATCAATGGAGTATCTTCTATTAAATCTTCTTCTGAAAATCCTATCTCCATAGCAGATAAATAAACGAAAGTTTTAAATACAGAGCCAGGTTGTCTTTTTGCCATAGTAGCCCTATTAAACTGACTTACATTCCAATCCTTTCCTCCAATCATAGCTTTAACAGCTCCTCTATAATCCATAATCAGAATTGCCCCTTGTATATTTCTATCAATTTTATTCAAATTTGTTAATAATGATTCGTGGGCTTTCTTTTGAAGATTAGGATCAAAAGTTGTTTCTACAAACAAGTCAGGATCCTTTTCATCCACACCAAGGGGACTTTGATTTATAACCCAATCTATAAAGTACCTAGCTGAATTTTGATTGTAATACTTTCGTACTTTATAAATTTCTAAATTATTAATGGCTTTTTCGCCTCTATCCATTGAAATTTTTTTATCAGAGCTAAGCATATTTATAATAAGTTTAGCTCTTTTGGTACTAGCCTCAGAGTTCCTAATCGGAGAAAGCCTGCTAGGAGCTCTCAGCAGAGCTGCTAGAATAGCCGACTCATATAAAGATAGATCTTTTGGTGGTTTTGAAAAATATCTTTTAGAGGCTGCTTTAATCCCATACAATCCCGAACCAAAATAAGCCCTATTTAAATACATTGTTAATATTTCATTTTTTGTAAACTTGTACTCAAGCCAGAAAGAAATAAACAATTCTTTCAATTTTCTCGTTAAAGTTTTCTCAGAAGTTAAAAATACCATTTTAGCTAATTGTTGCGTAATTGTAGATCCTCCCTGAGCCATATATCCTTTCTTTATATTTACAACAACCGCTCTTACTAAACCAATGGGGTCTATGCCAACATGATCATAAAATCGCCTATCTTCAATTATAGTAACAGCTTCAAACAAATCTTTAGGTATATCATTAATCTTAGCTATACCACCATATACATCTCCATAAGAACCTATAATAGTTCCTTCAGAAGAAATAATAGTTATTGATGGATTTCTTTTTTTAGTACCAAGATGTGATACATTTGGCAACGTTACTATGCAATATGTTACCCATACAACAAACATCCCAATCAAAAATAAAACTAGACCTTTTAATAGCCTATAAGTACCGTTATTTATCTTTCTTAATATCACCAATGATTCTTACTCAGAACTTTATTCTTACTCAGAACTTTAAGTGTCAATATTTCTTGCTTCAAGAGCAAATTTTTGGATAAAATTTCTTCTTGGTTCTACTTCTGATCCCATTAACTTTCCAAATAATTCATCTGCTGACCATTCATCCTTATATTGAACCTGAAGCAAAGTTCTTACTTCTGGGTCCAATGTCGTTTCCCATAATTGCGTTGGGTTCATCTCTCCTAAACCCTTATATCTTTGAATAGAACATCCTTTTTTACTAGTGTTATATATATAATTAAAAAAATCATTTGGCCCATTAGTATCAATAACTTCTTTTTCTAGTATAATTCGACTACCAAAAAAATAACAATCCTGAAGTTTCTTAGAGTAACTGTTAATTTTCTTAGCTTCTGGAGATGCAATTAATGAAAGACCAATCTCAAAATTAGAAACCACACCCCTCTTTTTATGACTAAACAAATAAACTTTTCTAGTTGGATCAAAACTAGAAGTCCATTTTTCACCTCTAGATTTTAAATTTCTGTTGAGTCGACCGCAAACTAAATTTCCAGCTTTTATTGCTTCATCTTGCGTTTCAAGAATGGTTATTTTAAAAACACCACAAACAGCTATGCATTGTATTAAATCTAAAGGATAGTTCTTACTCATATGCTCAATCGCTCTGGACTGCCAAGAAGACTCGGATGCAAATTCAACAAGCTCATCTCCAGATATTCGTTCTTTGTCTTTCCCAAATTCAAAAACTATATTTTCAGAAGAAGAATTAATTAAAAATTTATCCAAATCTGTTTCATCTTTCAAATAAGTCTCTTTTGATGATCTAGTAACCTTAAATAACGGAGGTTGCGCTATGTATAAATGTCCTTTTTTAATTAATTCCTTCATGTACTTAAAGAAAAAAGTTAGTATAAGAGTTCTTATATGGGAACCATCTACGTCTGCGTCAGTCATAATAATTATTTTATGATAACGAAGCTTTTCAGGATCAAGATCCTTGTCTACTCCAGCTCCCATGGCAGTAATCATCGTTCCTATTTCATTTGAAGCTAAAACTGTAGCAATTCTAGGCTGCCAAGTGTTTAGTATTTTACCTCTAAGTGGCAAAACTGCCTGAAAAATTCTATCCCTTGCTTGCTTAGCTGAACCACCAGCACTATCTCCTTCAACTAAAAAAAGCTCACATTTTTCTGGGTCTCTTTCCTGGCAATCAGCTAATTTACCTGGTAGATTGGTAATATCCAAAGCCCCCTTCCTTCGTGAAAGATCTCTTGCCTTCCTAGCTGCCTCTCTCGCTGATGCTGCATCTATTATTTTTTGACAAATAACTTTTGCTTCATTGGGATTTTCTTCAAGCCAAATACCTAGCTGTTGATTTACAAACCCTTCAACTATAGGCCTTACCTCGGATGAGACTAATTTATCCTTAGTTTGAGAAGAGAATTTAGGGTCTGGAACTTTAATAGATAATATTGCTATTAATCCCTCTCTCATATCATCACCAGTCAGTGCAATTTTATCTTTTTTATTAAATGAATTCTCTTTAACATACTTAATTAGCACTCTAGTTAAACCTGCCCTCATACCTGCTAAATGTGAGCCTCCATCTCTTTGTGGTATATTGTTGGTGTAACATTTGACATTTTCATTGTAACTATCATTCCATCTTAAGGCTAGTTCTACATATATATTTTCTTTTTTCCCAGAAATCATTATTGTTTTTTGATGAATAAGTTGACTGTTTTTTCCAATCCATTCTGCAAATTGCTCAAGACCACCCTTATAAAAGAATTCCTTCTCTAATTTAGGAGATACTCTTTCATCTGTTAAAATAATTCTCAAATTAGAATTAAGAAATCCAAGTTCTCTTAATCTTCGCTCAAGAATCTCAAAGTTATATTCAGTATTAGAAAATATATCTGCGGAAGGTAAAAAAGTAATTTCCGTTCCGTTATATTTGCTTATCTCTCCTGTCTCCCTCAATGCGTTAATTGTTTCACCATTTGAAAATGACATTTCATATATTTTATTATTCCTGTACACTTTTAAATTTAATTTTTCTGATAAAGCGTTTACAACTGATACCCCTACCCCATGCAATCCACCAGATACCTTATATGAGTTTTCATCAAACTTCCCCCCTGCATGCAATTTAGTCATAATT
>CAYRXL010000001.1:12558-40629 GCA_964428295.1 uncultured Alphaproteobacteria bacterium | reverse complement strand
ATTAATGGATGCCCATATGAATACTTCTCCTTACATTTTTGGTAGAAAGCCTAGCTCTTGTGATTTTGCGTTATATGGACAACTTACGCAATTGGCTACTTTTGATCCTACTCCCATGAAAATAGCCGATAGGGTTGCTTCAAGAGTTGTTGCCTGGGTCGGAATTATGGAAGACTTATCTGGTTTAGAAGTTAATAATATACATTGGGTGGATAAAAAGAATTTAACTGACTCTCTAAGGAATGTTTTTTATGAAATTGGCAGTACTTATGTTCCAATTTTGCTAGCAAATTATGACGCAATTTATAATAATGAGGATAAAGTAGAAATAGAGTTAAATGGAAATTTATGGACTCAAAAGCCATTCTCTTATCAAGCTAAATGTGTAAATTGGATTAAAGAAGAGTATAATCTTTTAGAGAATAAGGATAAAGTTTTTATAGATGAGTTTTTAAATGGCACGGGATGTGAGGCGATTTTTCACGTAAACAGATAGAAAGAAGTAATTGAGGCTAATTCTATGGATATCAATTAGAATGATGATTATAAATTTTCCTAAAAAAGGGTCTACATTAAACTTTTTAAATTCTGAAGAATACGTGCCAATTAAAAAAGTAAGACAAAAAAGATCTATTGGAACTTTTTTCTTATTAGAAGGAGTTAATAGATGAGACATGTATATATATGTGATGCTACACGAACGCCTATTGGTAGGTATGGTGGAACATTATCTTCTGTACGAACAGATGACTTAGCAGCTATACCATTGCGAGCATTATTGAACCGTAATTCCTCTATTGATCCCGTTAAGATAGATGAGGTAGTGCTTGGTGCTGCTAATCAGGCTGGTGAGGACAATCGTAATGTAGCACGTATGGCATTACTATTAGCAGGATTCCCGAAGGAGGTTCCAGGCATTACTGTCAATCGGCTTTGTGCTTCTGGAATGGAGGCTGTTTCAGTAGGGGCACGTATGATTAAATCAGGAGAAGCAGATTTAGTAATAGCTGGGGGAGTAGAAAGTATGAGTCGAGCACCAATTGTTATGCCTAAAGCCAATGTTGCTTTTTCTCGTAAAACAGAAATATACGATACGACGGTTGGTTGGCGTTTTGTGAATAAATCAATGCACAAGATTTATGGGACGGATTCTATGCCTGAAACAGCAGAGAATGTGGCAGAACGATACCAGATTAGCCGTTATGATCAAGACTTGTTTGCCATGCGTTCTCAGAAGAAAGCTGGAAAGGCTATTTCATCTGGTCGGTTTTCAGCAGAAATAACTTCAGTGACTATTTCTCAACCTAAAGGTGAATCCATTAAGTTTGATTACGATGAACACCCACGTCCTAATACAACACAGGAACAACTTGCTAAATTACCAACTCCATTTAAAGAAGGGGGTACAGTAACAGCTGGCAATGCTTCAGGTGTTAACGATGGGGCTGCAGCACTTGTTCTTGCATCTGAGGTTGGTATCAAAATGCACAAAATTATACCACGGGTTCGCATAGTAGCATCTGCTGCTGCTGGCGTTGAGCCTTCTATTATGGGAATGGGACCTGTCCCAGCAGTTTGGAGGGTACTCAAACGTTCTAAACTTAAATTTTCCGACATCTCTGTAATTGAATTGAATGAAGCTTTTTCTGCCCAAGCTATAGCCTGTCTTCGTGAATGGGGGCTAATGGATGATGATATAAGGGTGAATCCTAATGGAGGAGCTATTGCACTTGGCCATCCTTTAGGAATGTCTGGGGCAAGATTATTATTAACTGCGGTAGAAGAGTTAATCAGAATAAATGGAAAATATGGACTTTGTACATTGTGTGTAGGAGTAGGTCAAGGAAGTGCAATGGTGCTAGAGCGAGTTTGAATTCTTTGTTTTAGCGGAAAATCTTAACTGAAATACTTTGTAAAGATGATTTAGGTTATGTAGGAGGCAGATGATATAAAGTTGTTTTGTGAACATGTGATTAGTTTTATTCTTTGTCTATATCATTACATGAAGGAATATGGCACTAAATTACTTTTGATAACCGTTTTTATGGATTATTAAAAATTTTTGTATGACCAACAATATAAATATTATAAAAAAGTGACATATATATTTTTTAAAGTTTTAATAACGGCCATTTTAATTGTGATTATTAGTGAAATTGCAAAGGTCAATGATAAGCTTGGAGGTCTTATAGCAGCTATGCCTTTGATGACTTTTTTTGTAATTTTTTGGATGCATTTTGAGGGAGTGTCTGACAATAAAATTTCTTCTCATGTAACTCATACTTTAATTTATGTAATACCTACATTACCAATGTTTATATTATTTCCTTTTTTTATAAATAAGTATGGGTTTTTAGTTTCCGTAGTTTCTAGTGTTTTCATTACAGTTTTATTTGTTTTATTTGTTCATATTATAGTTAAACAGTATGGATTTAAGTTTTTCTAAATCTAACTATCTTAGATTTTAGATACTGCTGATCCTTATGAAAACTAAAGATAGGAATAAAATGCTAGTACGTTATTAATTTATTAATGAATTTACTTTTTCAAAAACAAAGTGCGTAATTGAGATGTCTATTAAAAAAACTAATAGGTGAAGCTAAAGTGATCTATTAAATTGAGTTATTTAGACTGGCTTAACCCATTCCTTAATATTCCAAGGTTTATAAAGGGTCCATATATAATCTTTAGTCGAATTTTCGCGTAGGTTATGAATATTCTGTTTTTCGGCTTCGTCTATAAAATCTTGAAAAGTTTTTTCATCAGGAAAATCAACCACAATTAGATATTGTCTTTCTATATCTCCGTGTATTTTTCTAATCGGTTTCCATCCAGATGACACCACTTTTCCACCTTTGCCATAAATTATCTTTCCAGCTTTTATAGAATATTCTCGGTAGTCATCTTCTCGTCCTTCTAATAAATTAAATAAGTTTAGTGCGTAGATCATATGTTCCTCACTATTATTCATTGATTTTTTGCTATATTATAGTTCTAAAACCTTTTAGAAAAAGTTTTATTTTTTAAAATATATAGGTAGTTTTATAATCAATTAGGATAAAATAAAACTAGACTGTGGTAATTATATATAGGAAAAAGTATAACTATTCAGTTGTTTATTTGAAACATACTACTACTTGTTTAGCAAATGTGATTATAACTAATACTTGTAAACTAAGTAATATAATGAAGACAAGTTAAATCAGGATGAGTTAAATAGGAGTTCGTAAAATGCGATATACTAGACTTTTTATATATATTGGTCTTATTTGTACGGTTTATACTTCACTTTTAGCCGAGGAATGGACAAGGGAGTATTCAGGGTATAGTAATGGTGAAATAATGGAACTTTCTGATGGAACAAAAATATCTCACTATAAAAACAAAGGAACTTGGAAAGATAATTTAGGTAATTTTGGTACTCAGCGTTGTATAGGGACAGTGGTATTAGATAAAAATAATAAAATAAATGATGTAAAAGTCTTTTGCCAAGGTAAAGATAGTGAAAATGATAGGTTTACACAAACCGCTTCGAGGGATGATGCAATGGAGGCAGGAGTAGGGACTAATAAAATTATTGACGCAACAGGTAAATATAAAAAGTTTATAGGGGCTACATGTGTCTATGCTATAACGTATGTTGATAAGGCTTTTTTTTCTGTTGATAAATGTAAAAATTAAAACAGTTAATAATAATATGATAAAAGCTAGTGAAAAGTGGTTAATAAACAAGCATGTTGTTGAATCAAGTAATGGATTAGTTGTTAGTAACCATTACGAAGCTTCAGAAGTAGGATTTGATATATTAAATGCCGGAGGTAATGCCATTGATGCAGCTGTGGCAATGGGTTTGGCTTTAGGTGTTGTTGAGCCATGGATGAGTGGGTTGGGTGGTTGTGGTTATATGATTTACCATAATGCTGAATCGGAAAAGTCTTATGGCATAGATTTTGGTGTTCACTCTCCAATAAATCTAGAGCCATCAAAATATATATTATCTGAAGCAGGTAAAGACAAAGACCTTTTTGGATGGCCTAGTGTCAAAAATGACCTTAATGTTAATGGTCCATCTTCTATGGCTACTCCAGGATATATAGCTGGTCTTTCAAAGGCTCATAAAAATTTTGGTTCTATGAATTGGAAAGATATAATAGATCCTGCTTGTCAGCTATCAAAAAGAGGTTTGTTGCTAGACTGGTATACGACTTTAAGAATAGCTTTGTCCTTTGGAAATTTAAAAAACTATAGTGCAACCAAAAATATATTTTTACCGAATGGAATGGTTCCTTCGAGTGAAGATCAGCTTAATCTAGAATTTCTTAAAAATTATAATCTCGCAAATTCATACGAAATTTTAAAAACTGAGGGAGCAGATAGCTTTTATAATGGAAGCTTATCTGAATTGATTGTTAAAGATCTAGAAGATATAGGTTCATGCATAAAATTAGAAGACTTTATTAATTATAAGGCTAATATCAAAAAAACCAAAAAATTATACTACAAAGGCTCAGAGATTAATGTGGTTGATGGCCTAAATGCAGGACCTTCATTGGTCAAGTCTTTTGAGAATCTTAACGAGTGGAAACCTAATGCTCCTATACCTAATGAAAAAGACTTTCTTAAATATTCAGAGGTTTTAAAAAATGTTTATGAACATAGACTTTCATTCATGGGAGCCAAAAGTGATCAAGAGTGTACAACACATTTGGCGGTAATAGATTCAGAAGGAAACATAGTCTCACTTACTCAAACTTTGCTTTCTATATTTGGCAGTAAAGTTGTATTACCTAGTACTGGTATTTTAATGAATAATGGAATTATGTGGTTTGATCCAAGAAAAAACAGACCTAACTCTATTATGCCTAACACAAAACCTTTATCTAATATGTGTCCCGCTATAGTCCTAAATAAGGAAGCTAAAAATTTAGCTATTGGAGCTTCGGGAGGAAGAAAAATATTACCTGCGGTTTTTCAAATTATTTCATTTATATACGATTTTAATATGACTTTAGAAGAAGCATTTAAGCAGCCTCGTATAGACATGAGTGGAAATAATCAAATAACAGTTAATAAATTTATGAAAAACAATATTTTGAAATCATTAAAAAGGAATAAAGATAATGTTGTGGTTAGTAGTCAAGATTTAGTAATGTCTGGTTTGTTCGCTAATCCTAATGCTATTTTGCAGTTTAAAAAAAGAAAATATGGCATGGTACATATACCATCTCCATCAAGCCTGGCATTAGCTGTTAACTAATACAGTGAAAATCATATAGTGTATTTATATTTTGTAAATTGCATAAAAAATATTTAAATGTATAATTGACTATCTTATATAAGGTATTAAAAAGAGTGAGATTTTCTTTCCCTAAATTTATAAAGGCTATGATTGTTGTTTTTATCATATTTTATCAAATTTCATATGCTAAAGAATGGGCTCGAGAATATAATGTGTTTAGCTCCAAGGAGATTTTTGACCTTACAGATGGAAGTAAAATATCTCATTACAAAAATAAAGGAACTTGGAGAGACTCAATGGGTAATTACGGAATGCAAAGTTGTATGGGTTTGATAGAGATAAATGCTGAA
Organism: uncultured Alphaproteobacteria bacterium; assembly: GCA_964428295.1. Lineage (GTDB taxonomy): Bacteria > Pseudomonadota > Alphaproteobacteria > TMED109 > TMED109 > CAYRXL01. Next base: position 35,040 of record CAYRXL010000001.1, on the reverse strand, counting down.
GGAAAAATTATTGATTGGAAACTTTATTATCAAGGTAATGAACAAAAAGAGAATATATTTACTGTTCAGTACTTCAGAAATACTGATATGGAAGCAGGTACGGGTAAGTATAAATATATTGATGAAACTGGAAAATGGAAAGATTACATAGGTATTACATGCAATTATGCAGTTAGTTATTTAAAAGAGGCTATGTTTATTTTAGAAAAATGTAAAATTTGATATGAAAGGTCGGGAATGTTTGATGCATTGATATTAGATAAAGACGATGAAGATAATACATTTTCAGAAATTAAGAAACTTGAGGATTCTGATCTTCCTGAAGGAGATGTTAAGGTAAAAGTAGAATATTCGACTTTAAATTATAAGGACTGTCTTGCTATAACTGGACTTTCTCCCATAATAAAGTCATTTCCTATGGTCCCCGGTATAGATTTAGCTGGAATTGTTGAGTATAGTCTGACTGATAAATATAAAGTTAATGACAAGGTAATTTTAAATGGCTGGGGAGTTGGAGAAAAACATTGGGGTGGTATTTCTCAGAAAGCAAGTCTTAAAAATGAATGGTTAATTCCTTTAGTAGAACCTTTTTCCTTGAAACAGGCAATGACTATTGGAACGGCTGGTTATACAGCTATGTTATGTGTTATAGCTTTGGAGAAGAATGGTATAAGTAAGAGGGAGGGAGAGATACTAGTAACCGGTGCAGCAGGGGGAGTAGGAAGTGTTGCTATATCAGTTTTAAGCAAGTTGGGATATAAGGTTGTAGCATCTACAGGAAGAGTTGAACTAACAGATTATCTCAAAAATCTAGGAGCGTCAGATGTGATTGATAGAAGGGAATTATCAGAAAAAGGGAAGGTTTTAGGAAGAGAAAGATGGGCAGGTGCGATTGATACTTTGGGAAGCTACACATTAGCTAATATTTGCTCTACAACTAAATATGGTGGTGTAATAGCTGCGTGTGGTTTAGCTCAAGGGTATGGTTTTCCTGCTACTGTTATGCCATTTATTTTAAGAGGAATAAAATTAATTGGCATAGATAGCGTATATTGTCCTCTGGATGAAAGACTTATAGCATGGAGAAGATTATCAAACGATCTTGACACAAAACATATTGAAATGATGTCTAGTGAAATATCATTGAACCAAGTTAGTAAAACGGCTAAGGATATGATGAATGGAAAAACATATGGACGTGTGATTATAAACGTTAATGAATAGTTCTGATACTCGACTAGTTGATATTAATAGTTTTTTCTCTTGATTTGTCCAGATAAGCATAGTTAAAGATTTTTAAGTTACTACTAAACTTTATTAGCAATGGATTTCCTGTTGGAATTTCTAATTCTCTTATTTTTGCATCTGAAATTTTGAATAAATATTTGCAAAGTGCTCGAAGAGAATTTCCATGAGCTGATATTAAGACGTTTTCATTTTTTGCCAGTTTAGGTTGTATGTTTTTAATAAAATAAGGTACTACTCTTAAATACGTATTTTCTAAGGATTCAGTGGAAGGGATGTTTTTTGGGTTTAAATTTTTATATATTTTATCTGATTTAGGATTGTATTTATCATTTTCATTAATAGCAGGAGGTGCTAAATTCCATGAGCGTCTATAATCATTTACTTTTTTTATTCCTAGTTTTGCTTTAATGTTTTCTTTGTTTTTACCCGTTAAATTACCATAATGCTTTTCATTTAATTGCCATGCTTCTATATAATCAACTTGGCTTTTACCTAGTTCATTAATGATAATTTCAAGTGTTTTTTTGGCTCTGACCAAATAAGAGGTGAAAAATGTTTCAAGTTTGAGATCAAGGGTTTTGATTAAATAGCCAGCTTTTCTTGCCTCAATATATCCATTTTCAGAAAGGTCACAATCAAACCATCCAGTAAAACGATTATGGAGATTCCATAAACTTTGTCCATGCCTAACTAAAATTAAATTTTTCATTTAAATTACATCCAATAGCATTAATATTATTAAATTTAGTTATATTAAATTTATATAAATTCTGCAAAATTAAATATCAACTATTTAAATACCAGGAGATAAATAAAATTGATTAGTGAGCAAATTAAAAATATATTTTACGATCTAAAAAATAGAGATGGATGGGCAAATGATGCATTTTTTGGATTTAGTCAAATTAAACCTTACCTGAAACAGTTGCAGCAGAATGATAGTGTGCTTGAAGTAGGAAGTGGTAGTGGAATTTTGCTCTATATTATTAAAAAAAAATTTCCTGATATAAATATAGAAGGTATAGAATCCTGCGAAGATGGTTTTAATTATCTAGGAAAATATCATAAAAAATTAATTAAGACAGGAGTAAAAATTCATAACGAAAAATATGAAAATTTTATTCTTAAAAAGGAATATAAATTAATTTTCTTGATAAATGTTTTTGAACATTTATCTGATTGGAAACATTTTTTAGATTTTATAAATAAAACGTTATTAAAAAATGGAAAATGTATAATTTTATGTCCTAATTATTCATTTCCTTACGAAAGTCACTTTAGAATTCCAATTATATTTAATAAAAAAATTACCTATAAACTTTTTTCTAGTTATATTTTAAACTACGAAGAAGTTAATAATTGCAAAGGTCTTTGGGATAGTTTGAATTTTGTTAAATATTCTGATGTTAGGCTTTACGCTAAGAAGATAGGATTAGGTTTAAGTTTTGATAATGATATAGGAAAAATTTTATTAGAACGACAAAAAGAAGATAAAGAATTCAGGGAGAGACAAAACCTTTTGCTAAAACTTTCGATGTTTTTAACAAAATTAGGGTTTCTTAAACTACTAAAATACAGTTTTTTTTATAGGTTTTCTCCTTATATTAAAATAGAATTATATAAATATTCTGATGGAAACAAATGACTACATATAACAATATACACACAGGCACTATAAACAAATTATTTACTATAAGCATGCTTATTGTACCGCCAATATTTATATTTGCTCCTATGGCACTTTGGATACCCTTAGTTTTAACTGGTATTGTTAGTTTTTTTAGTAAAAACACAATAAGAAAGTTTATTAAGGTTGACAAATTCATTATATTTTCAATGTTATCACTGGTGATTTTATCTTTAGTTACTATTTATTGGACACCTGAGCCAAAGCATGCCTTACGTACTTCTACTAGCTTTATTGTTCTATTATTTAGTACAGTTTCTATATATTACTCTTTAGATAAGATAAGAGATATAGATAAGAAATTTTCATATTTATACTTATCTATCTTAATTGTTTCTTTATTTGTTGTGCTTGATTTAGGATTTAATCTTGGAATAAAACCATGGTTTTCATATAGTTTTGACATATTTTTTAGTAATGGAGATCATAGTAACGCAAGTTTTCTTGGGTGGAAAGAATACAACACTAAATATACGGCTGGCTTAATGGGTAGTTCTTCTGGCCACTATAATAGAAGTTTAAATGATTTATTAGGTTTGTGTCCTATAGTAGATGCCTTAAATTGGAAAAAGAGATTATATTCTATTCTATTATTGCTGTTGGTCTTTATTGCGGTTCTTTTAGGAGATAGTGTGACTTTGAAAGTAGTAATATTTTTAGGATCTCTTGTTTTCATTGGTACAATATTTATAGGTAGAATAATTACAACGATTATTCTTTTTCTTTCTATAATATATATAGTTTCTGCACCTTTTTTGTTAGGTCATACAACAAAAGAGATACTTCCTGTTAAAGAACTGGTTTTAGATCAAAAAAGAATTGTTACTAATTATCAAATAAGGAGTGTTCCTTCAAAGGATTTTACTAATACTATTACATTAAGGCTCTATGAAGCTTTAATCATTTGCCAACAGAAATTTTTACATAGAGATTTGATTTGGAATTTTTCTAAAAATAAAATATTAGAAAATCCTTTCAAGGGTTATGGCTTGACCAGTTCAAGGTTTATAGGAAAAAATAGTTATGCTTTTGACTATAGGAATGATCCACTTCTTTTATTACCTCTTCATCCTCATAACCATGTCTTACAAATATGGCTTGAACTGGGACTCTTAGGAATAATTATATTTATTATTTTCTTATCTAGAATTTGGATTTTAATCTCTTTCTTGTCTAATGATAAAAGAATTGAATTTTCACTGCTTAGTTTAAGTTTATTTTCAGCATTTATAATAGGTCAATCTAGTTTTGGTTTATGGCAGTTTTGGTGGATGTCTGCTTTGGCTTTCTGTTATATACTAGGATCTTATTTGTGGAGAAAGAATTATTTGAATTATCAATCTTAAAGTGTAACATATATGAGTATTTGAATATCTTTTAATTGTGAGCTAAATAAATGAAAATTGCATTAATAACAGGAGCAGGTACAGGGGTTGGTAAAGCAGCTTCTTTGGCTCTTTTAAAAGAGGGAGTAACTGTATATTTATCGGGTAGACGTGTTGAAAAACTGAAAGAAACAGAAGAGGTGTCATTGAATAAAGGATATTCTGGAAAGCCAATAGTTAGATCCTTAGATGTAAGTAAAGAATCTCAAGTAGAAGAGGTATTTGAAGATATATATACAAATCATGGAAGGTTAGATCTATTATTTAATAATGCGGGAACTAGTAGTAGCCCAAAAACCATTGATGAGATAACTTTTGAAGAATGGAAGTCTGTAGTGGATGTAAATTTACACGGTATGTTCTTATGTGCTAAATATGCTTTTAAGATAATGAAAAATCAAAACCCTAAAGGAGGACGTATAATTAACAATGGGTCTATTTCTGCTATGGCACCTCGTCCAGGATCCGTACCCTATACAACAACCAAACATGCAATAAGTGGTATGACTAAGACTCTTTCTTTGGATGGAAGGAAATATAACATAGCTTGTAGTCAGATTGATATAGGAAATGCTGAAACTCCAATGACTAAGAAAATAAAGCTAGGAGTAAAACAACCAAGCGGTGAAGTTTTGGCGGAGCCAGTGATGAATGCTGAAGACGTAGCAAAATCAATACTATACATTTTTAATCTCCCTCTGAATGCTAATGTTCTAAATATGACTATAATGGCAAATAGCATGCCTTTTGTAGGTAGGGGATAATAAATAAACTTGTATTAAATAACTAATATATTTACTTAGATTAAAACAGTTATAAGTTAATAGTTCAGGAAATTATTAGTTTTTACAATTTTGAATAAAATATTAAGATTAGTGTTGGAGTGTAAGGATGAGTGATATTTTTTCTGAAGTAAATGAGGAAGTTCAAATTGATAAATATAAGGCTTTATGGTTGAAGTATAGGTATTGGTTCTTAGGAATTGTTTTAGGGATCACCTTATTGATAGTTTCTATTTTATCGTATAAATCTAACAAAGATAAAGAATTGTTATTAGTAGCAGAAAAGTATATTAAGGCGCTTAATTTTGTTTATGAAGATAACAATGAGGCAAAAACTATATTAGAATCTTTAATAGAAGACGATATAAAAGGTTATTCTATTTTGTCCAGCTTGAGTTTGGCGAGCTTGTTTGCTGATGATGGTGATGTTGTTTTTGCTGTGCAGATCATAGATGATAGTTTAGATTCCCTATCAGAAAAAGATCCAATTTATAAATTATCATATTTTATCTCAGCTCTTTATTTGCTAAATGGAGAAGAAACAGAAAAACTAAAGATAAGGATAAAAAAAATAAGTAGTTTTGGAACATATTGGAATATGCTTGGATTTGAGTTAAGTGGTTACAGCAGTATCATAGAAAAAGATTATGATGGAGCAAAGAAAATTTTTAAAATGATAGTTGATGATGAATCCACAACCCCAGGCGGTAGAGTTAGGTCAGGGCAAATGCTAGATTATCTTGAAAAATAGAGGAATGTTAATGATTATAAAACATATAGTTATTTTTTTCTTACTTGCATTTCTTAGTTCCTGCTCTTCATCAGGTTTAGGGTGGTTAGGTTTTAAAGAATATGAAAAAAAATTAAAAGGAGAAAGAATATCTATACTAGATACAGAAGGTATTATATCAAATAATAACTTAGCTAAAGGTAGTAGGATTGTTATACCTGAGGCGCAGAAAATAGATGATTGGCCCCAGCAAAATAGAAATTCACTTCATAGCTCAGCAAATATTGATTTATCAAATGATCTGAGGGTTTTCAAGAAAACTAATGCTGGGAAAGGTGAAAATGATGAGACTAGGATTTTATCGCAACCAGTAATTATAGGTAATAATATATTTAGTTTGGATGCATCTGCAACTTTGAGGGCGTTTAATTTAACAAGCCAAAATTTAATCTGGAGGATAGATCTAAGGCCTGAGAATGAGAAAAGAAGTGCAAGTATAGGAGGAGGCTTAGCTGCTAATAAACAAAAAATTTATGTAAGCACATCATACGGTGAGATTTTTTCTATAAATATAGATACAGGACAGAAAGATTGGAAAAAAAATATTGGTTTTCCAATTAGAGCAGCCCCTACTTTAGTAGAAGATAAAATTCTTATTTTAACACTAAATAATAAGTTGCTAGCATTAGGTCAGAATAATGGGGAAGAACTTTGGAGGCATGAAGGGAGCTACAGTCTTACTACGCTTATGACAACTCCAACGCCTGCCGCTGATTCTGACATAGTAGTTGTCCCTTATTCCAATGGAGAAGTGTTTGCACTAAGGCTTAATAACGGAAGTGAAGCATGGTCTGATAGCCTTGTCGATACGGGTAAGATAGATGTTTCTAATGAGTTAACGGATATTGATGCAGGGCCTGTAATAGAAAAAGAAATGATTATAGTAGCAAGTGTTTCTGGAAAACTGGTAGCTATAGATCGAAGAACGGGCTTAAGATTATGGGAAAAAAAAATCTCTACCACTGAAACTCCTGTTGTAATAGGTAATTCAATGTTTTTGGTGACTTTATCAAATGAAGTTGTTTGTATTGATAAATTAACGGGTAATTATAGGTGGGTAACTTCTCTAAGTGATGGACTTGGTAAAAAAGCAAAAGGCAGGTGGTTTTCTCCATTACTATTAAGAGGGAAATTAATTATTGCAGGGGGAGAAAAACTTATTATAAGAATGAATCCAGCAGATGGTATTATAGAAAAAGTAGCTAGACTTCCAGGTTATCCTGCTAGTTCTGCAATAGCCTCATCTGAGAATCTACTTATTTTAACTAGAGACTCAGATATTATTTCTTTAAAATAATATTGTGCAAAAACCTGTAGCTATAATATTAGGAAGGCCTAATGTAGGCAAGTCTACACTTTACAATAGAATATCTATTAAAAAAAAATCTCTGGTTGACAGTATTTCAGGATTAACAAGAGATTACCAGATTTCTGAAGGTATTATCATAAATATGCCAATTAGCATTATAGATACTGCAGGATTAGAAAATTTAAATTTAAAAAGTTCTTATTCTCACAATAATATTAAAAAAATAATAAGTTTTTCTAATATTATATTATTTCTAATTGATGCTACGAAGGAACTCACTTCAGAAGATATAGAAATTTCAAAGTTTATAAGACTCCAAAATAAAAAAGTTATATTAGTTGCCAACAAGTGTGAACTTAAGTCTGCAAAAAATAAAGAATTTATAGGGAATGAACTGGGTTTTGGATTACCTATAATGATTTCTGCTAAGAACTACTTTGGATTTGAAGATTTGAAGGAATGTTTTGAAGTAATTTTTCCAAAATACTTTTCTCAGAGAACAATAACAGAAAATAAAGATGATTCTAAAGGTATAAGGCTAGTTATAGTTGGTAAGCCAAATACTGGAAAATCGACATTATTTAATCTTATTAATGGATATTATAGGTCAATTACTGGTCCAGAACCAGGTTTAACAAGAGATTCAGTAGAAACTAACATAACTTTAGATAATGACAATTTTGTGATGGTAGATACAGCAGGATTAAGAAGAAAATCAAAAGTAATAAACCAATTGGAAGAAATGACATCATATGTATCAAGAAGAGAAATTAGATATGCTAATGTGGTGCTATTGGTTGTAGATAGTACAGAATTATTTTCAAACCAAGATCTTGCAATAGCACGTTATGCAGAGGAGGAAGGAAGGGCTTTGTTAATAGTGTTGAACAAATGGGATTTGGTAAAGAATCCTAAATTACAATTAAAAAAAGCTTCAGATAGTATTAAAACCTCTTTATCTCAAATTAAAGGATTGGTTTTAGTAAAAACATCTGCTCTCAAGGGGACAGGGAAGAGTAATTTAATTAAGAAAATAAATGTTTGCTATGAATTGTGGAATAAAAGGATAACAACTTCTTCTTTAAATAACTGGCTGAATGAAATAAGTTATCTTTCTCCCTATCACAAACTTTCTGGAAAATCTATAAAATTAAGATATGTAATGCAGATAAATATTAGACCACCAACGTTCTTAATTTTTTGTAATTTTCCAAATGATATTAGAAAGTCTTTTAAAAGGTTTTTGACTAATAACTTGCGAAATAAATTTGGTTTTGAAGGGGTTCCAATAAGAATAATTTATAAAAAGGCAGATAATCCTTATATTAAAAGGTAGATGTCTCTATCTGTTATCTTTTGATTCATTTAATAGTGAAAGTAATCCTGGTTCTTTAATGTCCTGTTGATCCGATAATCTTATAGGGTAATTGCCTGTAAAGCACGCATCACAAAAATCCAAAGATTTCTTTTGTTTATTTTTATTAATTGCATAATAAAGCCCTTCAAGAGATATAAATGCAAGGGAATCCACTCCTATGTATTCTGCCATTTTTGTAGGATTCATTTTTGAAGCTAATAATTCATTTTTTTCGGGAGTATCAATTCCGTAAAAACAACTATTTGTTATAGGGGGGCTTGCAATGCGCATATGAATTTCACTTGCTCCACTTTTCCTTATCATTTCTACTATTTTTATAGATGTAGTTCCTCTTACTATACTATCATCCACTAATATTACTTTTTTATCTTTCAATAAATATGTGTTTGCATTGTGCTTTAGTTTAATCTCTAAGTGTCTTATCGAGTCAGTAGGTTGTATGAAAGTTCTTCCTATATAATGACTTCTTATAATTCCTAAATCGAAGGGAATGCCAGAGTAGGAAGCATAGCCGATAGAAGCAGGAACTCCTGAATCGGGAACAGGAACTATAATATCTGCCTTAACTGCTGACTCTTTTGCTAACTGGATTCCAATATTTTTTCTTACTTCATATACATTCTTTCCATCTAAAATGCTATCTGGCCTTGAGAAGTAAATATATTCAAAAATACAAAAATGTTTTCTGATTGGTTTTAGCAGTCCCTTTAAACTCTTATATTCATTTTTTGTAATAGTAACAATTTCTCCTGGTTCTATGTCTCTTATGTATTTAGCGCCAATAATATCTAGAGCGCAAGTTTCAGAAGAGATAATTGTAGCCGTTTCCACTTCTCCTAGGACTAGTGGTCTAATTCCAAATGGATCTCTAGCACAAATTCCTCCTTCATTAGTTAGTATTAGTAAAGAATATGCTCCTTCTAATTGATTTAAGGCATCTATAACTTTATCGAGAAGTTCCTTGTATGAGGATGTTGCGATAAGATGTATTATTACTTCTGTATCCATTGTGGATTGAAATATACACCCTTGTTTGGTTAATTTGTTTCTGAGTAAAGTAGAATTTGTAATATTTCCATTGTGAGATATTGCTATTCCTCCTGATAAGATATCTGCAAAAAGTGGCTGTACATTTCTTAATAGAGTTTTTTCTCCGCTAGTAGAATATCTGTTATGTCCTATAGCGCATTCTCCAACTATAGAAGACATCACATCCTGATTTGTAAAGTTTTCTGATACCAAACCTATTCCTTTATGGGAATGAAATTGCTTGCCATCAAATGAAACAACTCCAGCAGCTTCTTGTCCTCTGTGTTGAAGGGCATGTAAACCTAATGCTACATGCGTCGAGGCTTCAGAATGACCAAACATTCCAAACACACCACACTCATCTCTAAATTTATCTATATCACTTTTCATAATCCTTTAACTATATAAATATTTACTCAGTATCTTCCATGTTTATCAACTTATCTAAAGCATCATTATCATTCTTTTTATAACCCTCCGAACTATTTTTCTTATTTGAATTTAAGGGAGGTTCGCTAATCTTTCTTACTTCATGGTTTTCCTTTATGTTTTTATTAAAATTGATGTCTTTATAATTAATAATTTTCCTTACTTGGTCTAAAGTATTTTCTGGTGTTAGGTTTAGTATTAATTTAGCTCCATTATCTATTATAGGAAATGATTTCGAATTAGTTACCCAATCTGGTGGGTTGCTTGTCCAAAGTGTCCAGTTAGTAAATATATATAATATAGATACTAATACAAATGCTCTTAATCCACCAAATATAATTCCAAGATTCTTGTCAAATATTCTTAAAGAAGAACTTTTTATATGTTTTGTTAAAAAACTACTAATAAAACTAAATATAGAAAAAACAACAATAAAAGTAATTCCAAATGAAAGAGAATCTGCGAGCAGTGTCACACTTATATATTTTTTTAAAAGAGTAGATATATCTGAAAAGAAGTAGAAAGAAAATAGGCAAGAAAGTATTAGTGTTGTTATAGAAAAAACTTCTTTTATTAGTCCTCTAAAGTATCCATATAATATCGATATCAATGTAAAGACTATTAAAATCAGATCGAAGCTATTTAAACTATTTAATACGCTCATATTAATTGTATTTCCTAATATGAAATTTTAAATTTTATAAGATCTTTTTACTCTACTTCCTAGTCTACTTATTATCTCATATGCAATAGTTTCTGATTTTTTAGCAGAATCATCAATAGATATATTACTTCCAAAGATTTCAACCATATCTTGTAAATTGATATCACTAATGTTACTTACATCAATATGACTAGAATCCATAGATATGTTTCCCACGAATGGTACTTTTTTACCTTTTATATATGCAAACCCATTATAATTTCTTGGTAGCCCATCAGCATATCCTAGTTCTAGTATTGCAATTTTCATTTTTTCTCTTGCTTTGTATTTGGCACCGTAGCCAATTGTCCTCCCTTTGTCTACATATCTTATTTGGATAATTTTTGCAAAAAGTGAGGCGACTGTTTTAATACATTGATTATAATCTGGTTTGTTTATCCCATATAATGCTGCTCCTGTTCTTACCATATTATAATGATATCTTTCTCCTAAAAAAATCCCATTCGAATTAGCTAAGCTCAATTGAGGATTAAATTCAGCTACTAATTTTTTAGTCAAGTGGTCAAACAAATCAGCTTGTGTAATGTTCATATTAGATTTATTGTCTTCAGAACAAGCTAAGTGAGACATTACCAGTCTTAATTCCAATAAAGAGTTAAATTTACTACAATCGTAGTCTTTCAAGTCTGAAGCACTTAGTCCTAATCTATTCATTCCTGTATCTAAATGTATTGCGCATGGAAGTTTTTTCATCGTCTCAGGAGCTACTTGTTCTAGTATTTTTAAGTCATATATTTGATTGGCTACTATTATTATATCTTTTTTAACTAGTTTGCTGGCAATTTTAAAACTATTAGTACCATTTAACAAATATATTTTTATATCCTTATTTATATTCCTTACCTCCAATGCTTCCTTAGCATTGGCTACAAAGAAGGTACTACATCCTTCATTTATTAAAGAATTAGTAACATGATGGACGCCCAGGCCATATGCATTAGCTTTAACTGTTGCTGCTACCTCAGTTTGTTTGGTATTTTTACTTATATATTTCCAGTTTGCAATAAGGTTAGATAGATTAACTAATAATAACGATCTTTGGTGTGTTAAATTTTGTTCTATTTCATTTGTACGCATCATAGTTTAGTAGGTTGATCACTTTTCTTTGTATGATCTGAGAATCTAGTAAATTTTGATTCAAAATGTAATTGAACAGTTCCAATTGGACCGTGCCTTTGTTTAGCAACTATTACTTCTGCTAAATTTTTGCATTTTGCAAGATTTTCTTGCCATTTGTTATACCTATCCTCAAAAGCTATAGATGTTTCAGAACCTTGAGATTTTGGTTCCGACCTTTCTTCATAATATTCCTGCCTATATATGAACATAACCACATCTGCATCTTGTTCAATAGTTCCCGATTCTCTTAGATCAGATAAATATGGTCTCTTATCCTCTCTTTGTTCTACTGCTCTAGATAGTTGTGATAAAGCTAATACAGGTACATTTAGATCTTTTGCAACTGATTTTAGACCTTGGGTGATTTCAGAAATCTCTTGAACTCTATTTTCATTACGTTTTTTATTTTGCATAAGCTGAAGATAATCTACTACAATTAAATCTAGGTTGTTATCATTCTTTCTTTTTAATCTTCTAGCTCTTGTTCTCAGTTGAGATATGGATATAGCTGGGGTATCATCAATATATAATCCTCTTCCAGATAGGTTATTACTTGCATTAACTAAATTTGTGAAATTTTCATTTGATAGTATACCTCTTCTAATAGAATCAGAAGCTATATTTGCTTGTTCAGCAAGAATTCTATTGGCTAATTGCTCATCTGACATTTCAAGAGAAAACAGTGCAACTATACCTGATTGGGATTGATCTTTTTTTGATGCTGTAAATGCAATGTTTGTTGCTAAAGCCGTTTTTCCCATTGATGGTCGTCCTGCTAAAACTATCAAATCAGATTTGTGAAATCCTCCTAATAGATTGTCTATGGATGAAAAGCCTGTTGATATACCAGATAAATTTCCTTTGCTATTATGAGCCTTCTCTGCTGAATTAATGGCCATAATTAAACTATTTTTAAATGGTTTGAGAGAACTATCGCTATTACCATCCTGTTCTGTGAGTAAAAATAATTTTCTTTCTGCTTCTTCAATTTGATCGTTGGCTGTTTGTTCAATATTTGCATTTCTTGCATCGGAAGCGACTTCATTACCTATTCTATAAAGGTTACGTTTAGTTGATAAATCTATAATAATTTTTGAATAATCTGCTACCGCTGTAATACCTCTGCTACCTTCAGTTAATTGGTTTAAGTATACGGTTCCTCCTATTTCTACAAGAGTATTATCATTTTCAAAGTATTGAGCTAAGGTGACAGGGTCAGCAACTTGACCTTTCTCAATTAATGTTTTTATAGCTTCAAATATCCTTCCCAATACTGGCACGTAAAAGTGTTTTTCGGTTAACTGACTATCTACATAATCAAAGCCGGAGTTATCTAATAATATAGATCCTAGAAGTGCCTCTTCAGCTTCAATGCTACTAGGTAGTTGTCCTAGTGGATTCTTTGAAGCAAGTTCTTTTACTTTTCTTATTCCAGATGCAATGTTTGTATTTTTCATAAATTTATCTTTAGTATGGAGAAAATTATTCTATAAATATTCAATAAAATAAATCAATATTTTCAATTATTGATTGTTTTAATAATAATAAGTATGGGGGCAAAAAAAAAAAAGATTTTAAAAATAGTGTATTAGAAATATCATATCATTCAATTTTTATCTTTTTTTATCTCTTTTTCTTGAGATGATTCCAAATTTTTATTCTCTTTTGCTGATATCGGTTTTTGTGATTCGTTTTTTTCTGATTCTAGTAGTTTGCTTTCATCATTATCAATTTTGTTTTCAACACCATTACTTTCATTTTCATTGCTATTAATTTTATTTTCGTATTGTTCTATTTGTTTTTCAGATTCAAAAACCTCTTCACTTTTTATAGTTTTTTCTTTTTTAGATATAGTAGATTTTAATGATATTTTACCTTCTTTAAGTTGAATGTCTGCTTCTTCTTTACTTCTTGCAATATTCAAATCTAAATCTACTATAACTTCTGGGTGAAGGTATATCTTTATTTTGTACAGACCAAGATTTTTTATAGATTGGTTTAGTCTAACTTGTTTTGGTGTTAAGGTAATATTATCTGCGTTCAGTTCACCAACTATATCTCTTGCAGTAACTGAACCATATAATTGTCCCTGATCGCTTGCTTGCCTTATAATAGCAATATTTAAATCTTTAATTTTTTTTGATAAAGACAATGCTTCTTTTTTAAGACTTTCATTTTTCTTTGTTATTTCTGCTTTTCTATCATCAAAAACTTTTTTATTTTTATTTGTAGCTCTTAATGCTTTTTTTTGAGGTAATAAATAATTTCTGGCAAAACCGTTCTTTACGGTTACAACATCTCCCAGATTACCTAGTTTTTCTATTTTTTCTAAGAGTATTATTTCCATTGTATTACCTATACCTGCCTGAAAAAGGTAGTAAGGCTAGAATTCTTGCCTTTTTAATTTCTATAGATAACATTCTTTGTTTAGCTGTTGATACAGCGCTAATTCTACTTGGAACTATTTTTCCTCTTTCGGAAATAAATTTTTGAAGTAATTTTATATTTTTGTAATCTATCTTAGGAGCATTTTCGCCACTTAAAGGACAAGATTTCTTTCTTCTCATGAAAAGTTTCTTTTGTTGGTTTATGGCAGAATTTCTATCATCAAATCTCATTTTTAGTTTCCTCTGCTAAGGATTCCTTTTTTGCTACTTTTCCTCTATTTTTATCAGAATTATCGTAGTTTTTGAAGGAATCTTTTTCGTTCTCTTCTTTATCTAATTTGTCTTTAATTATATCAGATGGCTCATCAGAAATTTCACTTACTTTTGTAGTAAGATATCTAATTATGTCATCGTCAATTTTAAATAATCTTTCAAGTTCTGTCACAGTAGAACTCTTAGAATCTAAATGAAAGAGAATATAATTGCCTTTTCTGTTGTTTTTAATTTGATATGCAAGATTTCTAATTCCCCAATCTTCTTTCTTTATTAGTTTTCCACCAGTTTTTTCAATTACGCTTATATATTTATCAGCAATATTGTTTACTTCATTAGGAGATAACTCTTGTCTTACTATAAATACACTTTCATAAAGGCTCATACTTTCCTCTTATAAAATTAAACAAAAATATTTTCTAGCCTTTGAAATATAATCAAAACTAAATTAGTTTCAAGTTAAAATTAAAAATTTTATATATAATTTTTTTTTAAATTAAGTATTGACGAATAGGAGTATCTTTTAATATAGGTTATTTATGAAATCATCTTTTATTTTTCCTGGACAAGGTTCTCAAAAAATTGGAATGGGAAAAGAGGTCCATGATTCATTTAGAACAGCACGAGAAGTTTTTGAGGAAGTGGATGATGTTTTGTCACAAAAACTTTCTAAATTAATATTTTATGGTCCAATGGAAGAATTAACTCTTACAGAAAATTCGCAACCTGCTTTAATGGCAGTATCAATAGCTTTAACAAGAGTTTTAATTAAAGATTTAGGATTTAACCTTTGTGAAGAAATTGGATTAGTAGCAGGACACTCTCTGGGTGAGTATAGTGCGTTATGTGCCATAGATGCTATATCACTGGATGAAGTGTCTAAATTACTCAGAATTAGAGGTAAAAGCATGCAAGATGCTGTGCCACTAGGTCATGGAGGTATGGCAGCATTGATTGGTGCGGACTTTGAAGTGGTTTCAAATTTAGTAAAATTGGTTGCTCAAAATGAAATATGTGAAATAGCGAATGATAATGCTCCCGGTCAAATTGTTATTTCTGGCAACATTGATGCAATAGATAGAGCAATTGAGCAAGCAAAAACAAATAATGTACCTAGAGCAATCAAACTTCCTGTTAGTGCCCCATTTCATTGTTCATTAATGGATCCGGCAGCTAGTATTATGAAAGATTTTATTAATAATACTGACATTAAAATGAGAAAAGTAAATTTAGTATCGAATGTAACTGCTGTATCTGTAAATTCTAGCGATGAAATAAAGAGGTTGCTTATAGAACAAATAACGAGTGTTGTTCGTTGGAGAGAAAGTATATTATATATGCAATCAAGAGGAATTGAAAAATTTGTTGAAATAGGTTCTGGAAACGTATTAAGTGGTCTTATAAGGAGAATTAACAAGAAAGCTAAGGCTATGAGTATTAACAGTCCTGAAGATTTGGATGAATTAAGTAAAACTTTATAATATAAGATATATTGCGCATGACTAATTTAGGCGATAAAAGAGCATTGATAACAGGAGCTACAGGAGGTATTGGATCTTCTATTGCAGAAATTTTATATAAACTTGGGGTTAAATTGGCTTTAACAGGAACAAATAAAGAAAAACTTGCTTTGTTATCTGATAAATTTAAAAATGATGTAATAGTTATTCCGACTGATATAAGTAAAGACTATAATGTAAAGAATTTAGTTGATGTAGCTGAAAAAAAACTTAATGGAAATATTGAAATTCTTGTAAATAATGCTGGAATAAATAGAGATAATCTTTCTATCAGAATGAAAAATGAGGATTGGTTTGATGTAATAAATCTAACTCTAAATTCAACTTTTTTTCTATCGAGAGAAGTTATAAGGGGTATGATGAAAAATAAGTATGGGAGAATAATCAACATTTCCTCTATAATAGGAGTTACAGGTAATATAGGTCAATCTAACTATTCTGCTTCTAAAGCAGGGATGATAGGTATGACTAAGTCTTTAGCTTTAGAGGTAGCTAGTAGAGGTATAACAGTAAATTGTATAGCTCCAGGGTTTATTAAGACTGAAATGACGGAGAGTATTTTAGAAAAAAGGTCTGATGAAATTTTGTCAGTAATTCCACAAAGAAGAATAGGTGAAGCAAGAGATGTTGCTAATTTGGTTAAATTTTTATCTAGTGATGAAGCTAGCTATATAACAGGACAGACAATCCATTTAAATGGAGGGTTGGTTATGGTATAAAATTTTTTAAATGAAACTATTATACTATTATTATTGCCATATAAAATATTTAATTTAACTTAATAAAAGCGATTGAATAAACTTGAAATTGTATATAATTTATAAATTTAATTTAATGAGGGTGTCTTATGAAAGATGTATCTGAAAAAGTAAAAAAGATTGTAGTAGAACATTTAGGTGTAGATGTGGATAAGGTTACGGAGGAAGCTTCTTTTATTGATGATTTAGGAGCAGATAGCCTAGATACAGTAGAGTTAGTCATGGCATTTGAAGAGGAATTTGATTGTGAAATTCCAGATGATATAGCTGAAAAAATAGTAACAGTAAAAGACGCAATTAATTATATAGAGGAAAAAGTTTAGTAGGTAGTCAATATGAGAAGAGTTGTAGTGACGGGATTAGGTATGTTAACACCCTTAGCTGCAGGGGTTGACCAGACTTGGGATAAATTGTTTTCTGGTAAGTCAGGAATAAGGAGAGTAGTAGGTTTTGATGTAGATGATTTACCAGTAAAAATAGCTGGTCAAATTCCTAGAACAGATGACCTTTCTGGTTTCAACCCTGATGATATTCTTGAAATAAAAGAGCAGAGAAAAATTGATGATTTTATACTTTACGCAATCGCTGCAGCTGATGAGGCATTATCAGATTCTGGGTGGAAAGCAATAACAGAAAAAGATAATCTAAGGGCAGGTGTTTTAATTGGATCAGGAATTGGTGGATTGCAATCCATAGCAAAAGCTAATGAAACATTAAACGTCAAAGGACCAAGAAGAATGAGCCCATTTTTCATACCCTCATGTTTAATTAATTTAGCGTCTGGTCAGGTTTCAATAAAATATGGATTAAAGGGACCAAATCATTCAGTAGTAACTGCCTGTTCAACTGGAGCTCATGCTATTGGAGATGCTAGTAGAATAATTAAGGCAGGTGAAGCTGATATGATGGTTGCTGGTGGGTCTGAAGCCGCTGTATGTAGACTTGGCATTGCTGGTTTTGCAGCTGCAAGAGCGCTGTCTACAAAATATAATGATATCCCAGATAAAGCTTCAAGACCTTGGGATGAAGGAAGAGATGGATTTGTTATGGGAGAAGGGGCAGGCGTGGTTATTTTAGAAGAATATACAATTGCTAAAAAAAGAGGAGCTAAGATTTATGCGGAAATTTTAGGATATGGTATGTCTGGCGATGCTTATCACATAACCGCTCCATCAGAGGACGGAGATGGGGGTTATAGATCTATGTTAGCTGCAATAAAGAGTGGTTCTTTAAATTTAAATAAAATTGATTATATTAATGCTCACGGAACTTCAACACCTTTAGGAGATAAAATTGAATTAGGTGCTGTTTATAGGCTTTTTGGTGATCATGTAAAAAAACTATCAATGAGCTCCACAAAGTCTTCTATTGGTCATTTATTGGGTGCAGCTGGTGCTGTTGAGGCCATAATATCTATTTTGGCAACATATCATAATATTTTGCCACCAACTTTAAACTTAGAGAAACCTTGTGAAGGATCAGAAAAAATAGATTTAGTAGCAAATAATTCTAGAGAGAAAAAGGTAGACTTAGCATTGTCAAATTCTTTTGGATTTGGAGGAACTAACGCATCTTTAGTAGTTGGTAAGGTGCTCTGATGTATGTTTAAATTTAGGCAGTCTATAATTATTATAGCACTACTTTTTATTTTGACATTTGGGTTTGCTTCATTATTTTTAATTTATAAAATCAACATGCCTGGCCCTGAAATACAGGAAAACCTTGTATACATTCCAAAAGGTACTAGTGACGTAAGGATAGCTAATTTACTAAAAGAAAAAGGAATTATAGAAAATAAAAATATTTTTCTAATTTGTATTATTTTATTTAGAAAATCAGGCGATCTAAAAGCAGGCGAATATTATTTTTCATCCAAAACAAATTTAATATCAGTAATTGATAGGATTTCTAAGGGTAAAATTTACTCTCGCCGATTGACGATACCTGAAGGACTTACAAGTAAACAAATAATTGATGTGTTATATTCTGCAGAGGGATTATCTGGTGATATTTTGAATATTCCTGAAGAAGGCACTCTGCTACCCGAGACATATTTCTATCACTTTAATGATACTAAGCAATCTATAATAATAAGAATGCAAAAATCAATGAAAAAATCTTTAAAAGAAGTCTGGTTGCTAAGAGATTCTAATCTTTTATTAAGAGACTCAAAAGATGCTCTAATCTTAGCGTCAGTGATAGAAAAAGAGTCTGGCTTAATTAACGAAAAATCTCATATATCTGGAGTTTTTCACAACAGACTTAAAAAAAAGATGCTATTACAGTCAGATCCTACTGTAATATATGGATTAATGAAAGTATATGAGAAGAATACAAAGGTTTTAAGTAAGCAAGATTTAAATCTTGATACTCCATGGAATACTTATCTTTATAGAGGCTTGCCTCCTACTCCAATATCAAATCCAGGTATAAACTCACTTTTGGCAGCTGTTCTTCCTCTAGAAACGGATGATCTTTACTTTGTTGCAGATGGTTATGGTGGTCACAATTTTAGTAGCTCACTTAAAGAACATAACAGAAATGTAAGGGTTTTTAGAAAAATTATAAGATGTAAAAAATATAAAGATTGTTAGTATACTAAAATCCCAAAATATTATATAGGTATTATTTAAATGATACCAAAAAGATTAAAAATACTTAGGTCTGGAATAATGTTGGTAGTATCTTCTCCATCTGGAGCTGGAAAAACGTCTTTGGTGAGAAAACTAACTGAGCTGGATACGAATATAGCTATGTCTGTTTCTTATACTACCAGACTTCCAAGAGATACTGAAAAAGATAGCTCAGATTATTATTTTGTTACTGATGCCAAATTTGATAATATGGTTAAGAATGGAGACTTTCTTGAATATGCTGAGGTTTTTGGAAATAAATATGGTACTCCTAAAAAGCCGGTCATGGATAATATCAATAAAGGTATAGATGTTGTTTTTGATATTGATTGGCAAGGCACTCAAACTTTAAGGCAAATTGAAAATAAGAATATAGTTTCAATATTTGTTCTTCCTCCAAGCACTAAAGAATTAGAGAAAAGGCTTAGAAAAAGAGGACAAGATTCAGAAGAAGAAGTTTTAAAAAGAATGGAAGAGGCAGAATCAG
This sequence comes from uncultured Alphaproteobacteria bacterium, assembly GCA_964428295.1. Lineage (GTDB taxonomy): Bacteria > Pseudomonadota > Alphaproteobacteria > TMED109 > TMED109 > CAYRXL01. Next base: position 15,102 of record CAYRXL010000001.1, on the reverse strand, counting down.
ATATAACTCATTGGGCAGAATATGATTATATAATTGTTAATTATGACATTGAAGAGAGCCTAAGTGACATAAAGTCAATCTTAGTAGCTGAAAGGCTAAAAAGGGAAAGGCAAGTGGGGTTATCTAATTTTATTAGAAATATTATAATTAACTCAAGTTTTTAATCTTTTATTAATGCAGATAGTTGACAATATTTTTCTACTGATACTTCTTCAGCCCTTGAGTTGATCGGTATACCTGCTATTTGACATATTCTTTCAATATTATCAAATATAGACAAAGAATTCTTTATTATTTTTCTTCGTTTAGAGAATGCTGCTTTAGTAATTTTTTTTAACATTAGAGGATTTGTATTTGAATAGATTGCTCTTTTTGGCTTTAACTTTACTACTGCACTATCAACTTTAGGTTTTGGTGTAAAAGATTCGGGTGAGATATACATCATTATGCTTGCGTCGCAAGACCATTGAGACAAGACAGATAGACGACTGTAATTTTTGCTTCTAGGGTTCGAGATAATTCTTTCTGCAACCTCTTTCTGGAAAGTTAATATGAATTCATCAATGTTTTTGTGAGGTGGAAGCCACTTTTCCAGCAATTTGGTCGAAATATTATATGGTAGATTAGCTATTATTTTTGTTGGATTTTTACATAAAGTGCCTATATTAATTTCTAGGGCATCATTTTCTATTATTTCAACTTTATCTTTATATAACTTTTCTATTTCTCTTAGAGGTTTTATAAAAATAGGATCTTTTTCTATTACTATTAGCTTTAATGGAGATTGGTCTAAAATAGCTCTAGATAAACCGCCAGGGCCAGCTCCAATTTCTATAATGGAGTAATTTTCTAACGGAGAAGTTAATTTTACAATCTTATTGAGAATATTAAAGTCATAAATGAAATTTTGTCCATATTTCTTTTTAGCTTTTATACCGTAGAATCTATTAATTTCAGATATTTTAGGTAGTTTATTTATTGGAGAAGTTTTGTTCATATTCTTAAGTCTATAAGTGCACCTTTTTTAATTTTATTTAATAGTACATCTGCAGATATTCTAATTTCTCTATTTCTTAGTTTATTTTCTATCTTATTTTTTAAGGTCTCCTCATTTTGATTTATTATAGGAGAACATAGCATTAATATATGTATTCCATTTTCCACTTTTAAGGGCTGGCTGGGTTTTCCTACTTCTAGAGTTTTAACTACAGATAAAAAAGCATCAGAAAGGTTGTTTTCTTCAATAAATCCTAACTTGCCACCGTAACCTGAACCTAACTCTTTAGATATCCTTGTCAGATCGTCACATCCGTTTGCAATGCCACTGATTGTTTTTGCTAGATCTAAGTCGTTATTTTTTTGGTTAATGTCAGCACTTTGGTTGGGGAAAAAAATATGTGATAATTCATATTCTTTTTTAGTCTCTTCTGGATCTAATGTCTTGCTTTTTTGATTAAGCAAGAATATGTGATACCCAGTGTTGCTTTCTATTGGAGCAGAAACTTCTCCCGGATTCATTGTTCCTATTATCTTTTTGAAATCATTGCTTAACATACTTTCTCTAATCCATCCTAATCCTCCTCCTTTTGCAGCGGTAGCGCTATGCGAAAATTGATTTACTAAAGATTTGAAGTTTTTTTTGTTTGCTTTTTCGCGAATTGTATTAGCCACTCTATAAACTTCATCTTTACTATCAAAGTTTGCAAAAGATATAAATATTTCTGATAGATTATATTCTTGCTTCCCAGCATTTAATTTTATTTGAGAAAGCTCTTGGTTTATTTCCCTTTCATTTATTATTACGTTTTGTGAGAGCATCCCTACTATCAGCTTTTCCCATAGTAAATCGCTTCTAATTTGAGATATTATAGTCTCTTGAGGTATGTTTTTTTCCATAAAAGTTTTAAAGAATTGACCAGCTTTAATATTATTTCTTTTTTCAAGCATTCTAATACTATCTTGAATTTCTTCGCTAGAGACATAGATTCCTAATCGATTAGCTTCTTGAACTTTTAATTTTTCCTCTACTAATGCATTCAAAACTTGAGTTTTTAATTGATTTCTAATTTCTTTAGTATCAGATAGATTCGAAAGGGTAATTGCCAGTTTTATTCTATTATCTAAATCTATAGTAGTTATTATTTCACTGTTTATTACAGCTGCTATATCAATGAAATTATCTTCTTCAGATTTTGTTAAAGTACTTAATAAGATTAACAAAATAAGTAAATATGTTTTTATTTTTAACCAGTATTTAATCAATTAATCATCCAAATTTAAAATCCAAAAAGTTTTATTGTAAACCCTGCGCTTGTAGTAGATGGTATATCTAGGTCACTCGTATTGTCCTTAGTAACATATATTGAAATATTTGAACATTCGTCAACATACTCCAGGATCCAGGATGAAGTTAATGGCTGAGAAAATTTTGCACCTGCAAGGTTTCTGTTCTGATTAAAGTTAAATGACCAATTGTTTTTAATTTTTTGACGAGTTGATAATTGTATTTGTTCAGTATTAGCATTATTGGAACTAGGAAAATCT
>CAYRXL010000001.1:2273-12548 GCA_964428295.1 uncultured Alphaproteobacteria bacterium | reverse complement strand
GTACATAACCCAGTGAGATTACAGTTTCTTTTTTTTTAGCATTAAATATTAATCTACTGCTTCTTGGTTCAAATGTTTTAGAAACACGATAATGATAAAGCATGTCAAATTCTGATGAAGATTTGTATTTTATATCTCCCACTATGTCTGAAGATTTTTCTGGAAAGCCTGTAGTTATATCAAACAAAGTTTGTTTATAACTTCTGTATACCCTTCCTATTGAACTGCTGATTTTAGCACCTTTAGGATTATTTAAAGTAAAGTTTACACCATAATTTGCTCTAAATCCTCCTTCTATTTTGTCATAGCCTGGAAATCGATTCAATGAATATAGATTATCTTTAGATAATTCTAAGTCCAGACTATCGTCATTCGGAATGGTACTTTTTTCTGTATTGGTTGGGCTCACAACTAATTGAATTATAGGCTCTATCTTACCGCTATCATTCCTCCATTTTTTTACTAATGGATATTTCATTTGTGAACTTATAATTTGTGTAAATCTAATATTATCGTATGATTTATTAAGTTCCTCACTTAAATCGGAGTTATAGATACCAATTCTAGTCATTGACTTATTGATTATTTCATATCCCATTCTAGATATATAAGGTTTTTCAATCACAAATGTTGATGCTATTCTTTTTGTAGATGTGTTGTTCTTTCTAGTTAAAAAATTTCCGTCAATTATTGCGGATAAGAAAGTTTTATTATAGTCATATATATTGGTCCATTTATAGTTGATATTGGGTGCTATAAAAGGAATTTTTTGAGTTTCAGTTTCATCTGATAGAGATTGAAACTTATAGAGGTTTATATCAAGCTTCTTACCCTTTGATCTTCTTTCAGCAAAAAGATTTTGAGTCAGTACATTTCCACCTCTACCAAACCCGTAGCGAGCTAAATAGCTTGGGTCGCTAGATCTAGATATGTCACTACCTAGAGTCCAATTTTGAGTGATTCTATGAGTTGATCGTAGATCTACGTGTCCTCTTATTACATTTTTATTTGGTTCTTTTACTCTTACTTTAGATCCTCTAGTAATGCTTCCTGAAAATAGAGTTTCCCCAAATTTACCTAGGGTTCTATAAGTTCCATCTAATATTAGACCCTCTTTAGTTGAAACCTTAGGGTTAAGAGTTAAATCTGTTTTATCTGATAATGCTACATAAATAGGCTGTTTATATGTATTGCCAAAAATTGTTGAAGAACCAAATCTGGGCTGTAATAACCCAGTTTTTCTCTTTACAGTTGGATCAGGATGATAAAAAAAAGGACTATAAGCTACAGGTATACCAAATGCTTCTAATGTGACATGTTTATAGAAAATAACTTTTCTTGATTTTATATGTTTTGCAGACCTTGCTTTTATTTTCCATAACAATCTTTTTTCTTCTGAGCAAGTTATACAACTGGTAAAAACTACATTCTTATAATTAATTTCGCTTCCATCTTTTGTAATTTGAGCATTTTGAGATGCAATTCTAGCCTTATTAGATAATAATACACCTATAGCTTTTATGACCCCTTCCCGTAAGTCGTTTGATAAGTTCGCCTTTTCAGCAAAAATTACACTTCCGTCTTTTTCTAATATGGTTACATTTCCTGTTGCTAAGACTGAATTTTTAGCTGTATTGAATTCTATTCTATTTGCCTTTAGAATGTAGGCTCCTTTAACTATTTGTACTTTTCCTTGAGCAATAATTAAATTTGAATTTTGGTCTTGTATAATTTCATCTGCTTGCAAGAAGTAGCTATTTTCATCGTTTCCTGAAGAGGTATACATTGAAAAAAAATAAAATATGATGATTAAAAATTTTATATTTATTTTTTTCAAGTTTCCTCCATATGAAGCAATAAGCTTATGCCTAGAAATACAGGAATAAATGCAGGTAGCCATGCTGCTATTTCTATATAAACCTTTCCTGAAAGACCTAATGCTTCTATTATTGTCATTAGATAAAACATAGCAAATCCAAAAGAAATTCCCATTATTAATCTCAGGTTTATAACTCTATTCCTGGGAGGTTTAATATTTATGCTTGAGCCTAAGATAGTCATTCCAACGAGTAAAAATGGTAATGTCAAAAGATTGTGAAAGTAAAGTCTGTGCTTTTTTGCTGAAAACCCTGCTTTATTAAGCATTTTAATAAAAGGGATAAGAGTCCATAAAGACATTGTTTCTGGTGAGGTAAAGCCTTCTTGTATTTGGGATTTAGTTAGTAGTGTGTTTAGTTTTAATGATTTGTTATGAAATGACCTTCCTAAAGGGTTGGTAATTAAAGCATTAGAAATATCCCAGTATTTTTCTTTAAGCTCCGCGGATTCTGCATCTATTCTTTGTGTAATGTTATTTTCTTGATCAAATCTATATATGGTCACCTTAATAAGCTTCATTTCTTTTGCATTTACTTCTCTTGCGTATAGTACATCTGTTCCGTTTGCGATTGCTTGTCTCAACCAAAACCCACTTCCAGAAACTGAAAGTGAGTTAATTGATGATCTCAGAAAATTATTTTCTATTTGCTGAAGTTTTGTTTGAGTTGCGGCTACTAAAGGATTAAATGCTAATATGTTAAATACTCCTATACATGCTGCAAGAAAAGTTCCAGGAAGAAAAATCTGCCATAAAGACAAACCAGTTGATCTCATAATTATTAGCTCTTGGTTTTTTGTTAATCTACTAATCCAAAATATAGAACCAAAAAGAATTGCATAAGGAATTGTTTCTTGAAGCATAAAAGGTAAATGTAGAAATGCTAATTTTATTGCTATTCCCATACCTACATTTTCTTTTGAACCAGCTATTCTAAAATATTCTACTAAGTCACCAATAAAAACTGCTAAAAGTAAAACTATAGTAGATATAAAAATACTACTTATATAATATTGGCTAATATATTTTGATAATTCTGTATATAATTTCATTTTACTGCTTTTTGAAATAAAAAGTTCTGTTATTTTCGTAGTTTAACATTAAATACCAAATTATAACTAGAATAATAAAAATCAGATAGGGCGCTAATGCAAGAAAAGGATAAGAGCTTAATATACTTGCTGAAGACAAATAAGAAGCTTGTAACAAAAATGCTAAAATGGAACCATATATGACTTTTTTTACTGGTTTCTTTTGTTCAAAACTTCCAATTAATAGAGATCCAGTTGATATTAACGTCATAAGTAAAATTATAAGTGGAGAAATTATTCTTCTATGTGCTTCAGCTTTATACCTATTCTTTTCTTTGGCAGCTAATTTTTCTTCTGGATTAAATAACTCTGAGAATCGTCTCTCTTCTAGCTGTCTATGACGAGGTTCATTAAGTGTAGAAGTATTTTCTAGACTAAATGTATAACGGTCGAAGTGTAGGATGGATAGTTTTTTAGTCCTGTTAGAGAACATTTGTCTGCTACCTTCAAATACTGCAAATTTTGGCCCTTCATCTGTTATTTCAATAAGTCCCCTTTTAGCGATGATAGTACTTTCTTCCTCATTATTTCTTTGATCATGAATTAAAATATTGTTGATCTGTCCGTCTTTGCTTCTACCGCTTATATAAACAGTAATCCCAGGGATTGGAGAATGAAATGCTCCTTCTTGTAAAACAGATGCGACAAAGTTATTTCTCATCTGAATCTGAAGATCTTTAAATTTGGTATAGTTAGACGGTGCTATATTAGTTTCTATTATAAGAACTATAATAGCTATAATTGTACCGAACAATATAGCAGGTAGCGCTACACCTATCTTGGATACTCCTGAAGACCTTATTACCATTATTTCTGAATCAGTCCAAAGCTTGTAATAAGCAAAAATTATTGCTAAATAAGTAATTAAAGGTAATATCAAGCAAAGAATCTTTGGTGCTATTAAGGCTACAAACCATATAAATGAGGTAATTGACAATCCCTTGTTTACAATCAGATCGACATATTGTAATGATCTTGCTAGCCATACAACACCAGTTAGTGTAACAGTAAAAACTATAAAAGGTTCAAAAATCTGGAGGATAATATATATTATATATCTATATGGCCAGTGTTTCATATTAGTAGTTTGCTAATTATTTATTTATAAATAGAGTATAGAGCAAGGGTATAAATACTAACAGTAATAAATAATTTTAGTGTATTATATAAAAATTATTTGAGGTTATCATGATAATAAAATTCGTTAAAGAAATCAAAGAATTCAAAGGCACTCTAATTTTTCCATTATTACAGGATAAAAATCTTTCAGGGTTATTAAAGCAAATTGATCATAATTCAGGAAAAAAAATTACAAGTCGATCAATGAAGGTTTGTAATTTTAAAGGTAAAGAAGATAGTTGTTTAGAGATAGTATGTCCAGAAGGGACTAAAGCAGATAGAATAATTTTATTAGGTTTAGGGCAAAGCAAAAACTTGTCATTATTTAGTTATGAAAAATTAGGCAGTAAAATTCTTGATTATTTGAACTCTAAAAAGATTAGTGATTCATCAGTTTGTATTGAATTACCTGAGAAAGTTTATGCACGGTCTGAGGCTTCAGCTCATATAGCTTTCGGAGCTTTGATGAACTCTTATAGGTTTAACAAATATTTTTCTGAAGAAAAGAAAAAAAGAGAAATGAGTATCCGTTCTCTTTTATTTGTTGATTCAAGTAATTTTATAGCCAAAAAAAAATGGTATAGATTATCTCAGGTAGCAGAAGGAGTATTTTTAACAAGAAATCTTGTTAGTGAACCGGCAAATATTATGACACCTGTTCAATTATCTAAAGAAGCAAGAAAACTATCAAAGTATGGAATAAAAGTTGAAATATTAGATGAAAAGAAAATTAAAATTTTAAAAATGGGAGCACTTTTAGGTGTGGCTCAAGGTAGTGCAAATAAACCATATGTGGTATCGATGAGTTGGATTGGAAACAGAAAAAACAAGAAATTTGATGTTTCTTTTGTAGGTAAGGGAGTAACATTTGATACAGGAGGTATATCTATAAAACCTTCAGGTGGAATGGAAGATATGAAGTGGGATATGGGAGGATCTGCTGTAGTTATAGGGCTAATGAGAGCATTGGCTGGAAGGAAAGTAAAAGCCAATGTTTCAGCAGTTATAGGATTAGTTGAAAATATGCCTTCGGGGACTGCACAAAGACCTGGAGATGTAGTTAGATCAATGTCAGGAAAAACAATTGAAGTACTTAATACTGATGCTGAAGGACGCCTCGTTTTGGCAGATGCAGTATGGTTTGCTCAAAAGAAATTTAAACCTAATAATATAATAGATTTGGCAACACTAACGGGAGCGATTATTATTAGTTTAGGACAAGAAAAGGCTGGGCTATTTTGTAATAATAAGAATTTAGAGAGTATGATACATGAAGCTGGGAATATAGTAGAAGAAAAAGTTTGGAGTATGCCAATAGATGATTCATATGATAAGGATATTGCTTCAGATATAGCTGATATGAAGAATGTAGGTTCTGGCAGAGGTGCTGGGTCTACTGCAGGAGCAATGTTTATAAAACGGTTTATAAATGATATTCCTTGGGCTCACATTGATATTGCTGGAGTAACCTGGTCTAAGAAGGATAGACCTCTTATTCCTAAGGGTGGAACAGCTTATGGTGTGAGAATTTTAGAACAATTAGTTTCTAATTACTGGGAAAAATAGAATTTACTGAGGAGCTTATGAATTTAGAGAGAACCTTGTCTATAATTAAACCTGATGCAACAGAAAAGAATCTTTCTGGAAATATAATCAGTATAATTGAAAGAGAAAAATTTAAAATACTTGCTCAAAAAAAATTATGCTTGACGGCTCGACAAGCAGAAAAGTTTTATAATGTACACAGCGAAAGAGCTTTTTATAGGGATTTGGTAGAATTTATGATATCAGGTAGCATTATTGTACAGGTGTTGGAGAGTGTAAATGCAGTCGATAAATACAGAGAGTTAATGGGCTCGACGAATCCAAAAGAAGCCAAAGAAGGAACCTTAAGAGCGTTATTTGGTGAATCAATTCAGTGTAATGCAGTTCATGGTTCAGATAGTAAGGAGAATGCAGAAAAAGAGATCAGATTTTTTTTTAGTGATATAGAGATAGTTAATTAAATATTGCCTTTAGTGTTATTTATATAATATTAATATCCCCTGAACCATTTATTTTTCCCACATTTATTATTCCTTCATTTAAATTGTTACATGTTTTTACAATGCGTTCATAATCTTTTTCATTTATTATTAAAAGGATACCTATGCCACAGTTAAAAGTTTCTAGCATTTCAACCATTTCTATTTTTGTAATTTTTTGAATCCAATTAAAAATATTATTTTTTGAATTGACAGGTATATTATTACTGTATATATCCGCACCACAACTTTTGGGCAATACTCTTGGTAAATTATGAATGATTCCCCCTCCAGTAATATGTACTACTCCTTTAATTTCATATTCTTTTAACAAAGTTAATACTATTTTGGTGTATATTTTTGTTGGAGTTAATATTGCTTCTCCTATTGTCAAATCATTATTAAATTCTGCCTTTTTGCTTAAATTTATATTTTCCTTTTTTATTATCTCTCTTACTAATGAGAATCCATTAGCATGAATTCCACTGCTTTTTAGTCCTAAAATCAGGTCCCCAGGGGTTATATTTTTTTTTGGCAAAAGATCTTTTCTCTCGACTATACCTAAGCAAAACCCAGCGAGATCAAAGTTTTGATTAACATACAAGTTTGGTAGTTCAGCTGTTTCACCTCCTATTAGGGAACAGCCTGATTGAATACATCCATCCTTAATACCTGAAATAATCTCAATTATTTTTATATTATTTAATTTTTCTACAGCTATATAATCTAGAAAAAAAAGAGGTTCTGCACCATGAACTATAATATCATTTACTGACATTGCAACTAAATCTATTCCTATTGTATGATATTTTTGCATCTCTTTTGCTAATAAAATTTTAGTTCCCACTCCATCTGTGGTGCTTACTAAGAGTGGGTCTTTGTAATTTAGTGTTTTAATATCAAATATTCCTCCGAAACCTCCTAGTGCCGATAAATTTCCCCTTCTTTTAGTTTTTTCAGCAATAGGAGTGATCAATTTAACAAGCTCATTTCCTAGGCGAACATCTACTCCAGATTTTTTATAAGAATATATATAGTTTTTTGATGATGACATGATAATATATTAATAATCTTACTTTAGGCTATGTTAAACATGGGTTTGCAAATAAAACATCTAATAATTTTAAAAATATTACATAGAGTTATTTTACTAAATACTTCATGCCTTTTTTTTATTGTACTTCCTGTTTTGTCTTTGGAAGACCAGAGTAAGGTCTACACCGTAAAGAATATATCAATTGACATAAAAGTAAAAGATTTAAGGAAAGGAAAAAATAAAGCCATAGAGGATGCATATGATATAGGTTTTAAAAGATTATTATTATGGATGACTTTAGAAGATGAGAGGTATATTAAATCTTTGATAAGCAATGTTAATATCAAAAACTTTTCAGTAGGTTACTCAATTAACAATGAAAAAATTAGTCCTTCTAGATATAGGGCAGAAATAACAGTTACCTATGATAAGACTATAACCAAAAAACTATTAAAAGATAATGAAATAAGTTATTTTGATGTTAGAGGCCCTAACACTTTGATTTTGCCGGTTCTTAGGTGGGGAAAAAGAATCACGTTATGGGATGCACCTAATCCTTGGCTAGATGCTTGGCTCTCAAGGCAAGCAGATTCTAATTTTGTTCCCATCATTAGTCCTTATGGGGAAGCAGAGGACTTGGTTTTGATAAGTGCGTCAGAGGTGATTCTAAAGAATAGGGAGAGATTAAAACTTATCTCAAAAAAATATGATACCGAGGATGTACTAATTTTACTTGCTACGGTTAATAATATAGAAGGAGTTCTTTCAGCAAAAATAGAGGCATTCAAGGGATTTGATTTTGAGAAATTAGAAATTCCGTTAATGGTAGCTAATAATGAGGATATTTATGCTTTATTTGAAAGATCTGCTGAGGAAGTAGGGAAAATCTATGATAATTTATGGGTATCCAACAATTTAGAAAAAATTTTAAAAGAAGAGATTATAGAAGTTAAAGCTAATTTTAATGATCATAAAGAATGGATAGAGATCAAAAACTTGCTTAATCAATTGTTACAAATTAAAGATACTATAATACTAGCTATTTCTGTTGAAAGTGCTGAGCTTCTTATAAGAGTATCTGATAAAACAAATATTCATGAACTATTATTAAATAAGGGAATTAAATTGGATAAAACTCTTGATTTATGGAGTATATCTTTATTAGAGGAGGAGACATTACTTTTAGATGAAAGGTTGAATGAGAAACAAGTTATCAATAAAAATGAAAGTTTTAGTGTACAAGAAGATTTAGAAAAGGAATTAGAGGAGATTATAATATTAGAATGAATAAAGTAAATAAAAACTCTCTAAAATTTTTAGGAATACTATTAATTTTTGTTATTTTTGTTCTTTGGATTTTGTCTCCTATATTACCGCCATTTGTTGTGGGGCTTTCAATAGCATACTTTTTAGATCCATTAGTTGACTTTTTAGAGGAAAAAAAGATTAATAGAGGACTAGCCACTACATTAATACTCATAATTTTCTTTATGGTGTTTTCCTTAGTATTTTTTTTAATTCTTCCAATAATAATGAATCAATTTTTTGAATTTTTAAAAAATTCTCCTGATCTTATTAATAGATTTCAGATCTTCTTAGATAATACATTTGAATTTATAGAAATTTCACTGGAAGACTATCAAATTAATGAGATGGTATCTAAATTAGATTTTGATTCTGTATCAACTTTAGCGGAATTGACCGCTTATATTTTGTCCTCTTCTATGGCTATATTAAATACTTTGGGTGTAATTATCATTACTCCCGTTGTGTCATGGTATTTTCTTAAGGACTGGGATGTCATAGTAGCTAAAATTAATAGCTTGATACCTAAAAAATATACTAAGGAATTTAATGAAATTACTTTTGATATTGATAATGTTCTTTCATCATTTGTAAGAGGTCAATTAACTATTTGCTTGTTCATGTCCATATTTTACGGGATTGGACTTACTGTATTAGGGTTAAAATATTCCCTAATTATAGGTTGTTTTGTTGGTCTTATATCATTTATTCCATATTTTGGTGCAACTTTTGGTTTCACTATATCAGTTATACTTGGATTATTAGAATTTAATAATACGTTATTTATAGGCTATATATTCTTAGTATTTGCTGTGGGTCAACTTTTAGAGGGATATATATTAACTCCTAAGCTCATTGGAAATAAACTAGGACTTCACCCAGTGGTAATAATATTCTCTATATTAGCTGGGGGAAGTACATTTGGTTTAATAGGCATATTTTTATCAATACCAACATTATCCATAGTGATAATCTTAGCTAAAAAATATTTATTCAATTATAACCTAGAATGAACAAAGAAAAAAAACAACTAGGATTACCTTTTCTTTATAGGGTTGCTTCAAACAGAGAAGATTTTATTATTGGTGAATCTAATTCTGAGGTTATAAAGTGGATTGATAGTTGGCCTAATTGGAAATCGTATGGGCTTATTGTTGTAGGACCTAGTGGAAGTGGAAAGTCACATTTGGTTAATGTTTGGGAAAGCAAAAATACTGAAAAAGTAATTAAAATAAAGAATTCTAAGACTAATCTTAATAAATTAAAAATATTGGGTAATGCAGCGATAGATGGGATAGAGAATTATGAAAATGAGAATTTTTTATTTCATTTAATTAATTATATAAAAGAAAATGGAAGAAAGTTATTAATAACAAGTACTAAGTATCCCTCAGAGTTAGATATTAAATTACCTGATTTATTATCAAGGCTCTTGGCCTTTCCGTTGGTGGAGATTAACTTACCTACAGATGATGTTTTGAAAGGATTATTTGTTAAATTATTATTAGATAGGGGTTTAAAAGTAGATAAAATAGTAATAAAATATATGATTTCAAGGATTGAAAGAACTTATGAAGCTGTTAACAAATTAGTTAAAATAATAGACAATAAATCCTTAGAAGAAAACAGGTCTATAACCATACCTTTGGTTAAAGAAGCAATAAGTTTGTTAGAATGAAATATTAATTACAATGGAGATGAGATGGATTTAGGAATTTCTGGAAAAAATGCTATTGTTTGTGCATCAAGTAAAGGTTTAGGTAAAGCTTGTGCACTAGCATTAGCTGAAGAGGGTGTAATTTTAGTAATAACTGCTAGAAATGA
>CAYRXL010000001.1:0-2263 GCA_964428295.1 uncultured Alphaproteobacteria bacterium | reverse complement strand
AGAAATGAAAGCATATTGCAAAATACTAAGCTTGAAATAGAAAAATTATATAATGTTAAAGTAATAGCAGTATCTGCAGATATAACAACTGAACAAGGACAGTTAAAGGTTCTCGATGTTTGTAGCGAACCTGATATACTAGTGAACAATGCAGGAGGGCCACCCCCGGGAGATTTTAGAGATTGGTCAAGACAAGATTGGATTTCTGCATGTGAAGCCAATATGTTTACACCAATTGAATTAATCAAATCTACAATCGATAAAATGATTGAAAATAATTTTGGAAGAATAGTGAATATTACATCTTCTTCTGTAAAAGCCCCTATTGATATACTGGGTTTATCTAACGGTGCAAGATCAGGATTAACGGGTTTTGTTGCAGGTATTGCAAGAAAATCAGTAAAAAATAATGTCACAATCAACAATTTATTACCAGGCCCATTTAATACGGATAGGCTTAAGAGTTCATTTGAGTTTATATCCAGCAAAACAGGAAAATCTAAAGAAGAAATACAAAAACAAAGAGCAATGGAAAACCCATCTGGAAGGTTTGGTGAAGCAACGGAATTTGGTAAAATGTGTGCCTTTCTTTGTAGTGAACATGCTGGATATATTACAGGACAAAATATATTAATGGATGGTGGGGCATATCCAGGAACATACTAGAAATATAAAAATAGGTAAGAAATAATTCTATGCTTGACTTAAATAAAGAAAATAGATTAGCTTTAAAAGCTGATAAAAACGATGATATCAGTTCTAAAGATCGCTATATAAACAGAGAATTAGCTTGGCTCGAATTTAATAGGCGTGTATTAGAAGAAGCTGAAAATATTGAACATCCACTATTAGAGAGAATAAAATTTTTATCGATTTCTGGATCAAATCTAGACGAATTTTTTATGGTAAGAGTAGCAGGTATAAAAGGACAAGTAGATAGTGGTTTGTTTTTAGAAAGTTTAGATGGTTTTTCTCCCAGTGAGACTCTTGATGCAGTTCTTAAAAAATCAAAAGAATTAAAAACTCTCCAACAAAGATGTTGGCTCGATTTGGTTGAGAAACTTAAAAAAGAAAAAATTGTAATTCATAATTATGAAACTATATCAAGTGATGATAAAGAGTGGTTAAAAGACCATTTTTCCAAAGAAATATTTCCTCTTATGACACCTATGGCAATAGATCCCGCTCACCCTTTTCCTTTCGTTCCAAATCTTGGACTGTGTATGACTATGGAGTTGAATAATAGAGAAACTAATGAAAAAATGAAAGTTATAATTCCCTTTGCTTCTGGATTAAATAAATTTGTACAAATAGGAAAAAATACAAATAATTTTTTTAAGACTGAGGAACTAATAGTAATGTGCATAAATGATCTTTTTACAAATCACAGTATAGTTTCTTATGGAATGTTTAGACTAATTAGAGATAGTGATATTGAATTTAATGATGAGGCTGAAGATTTAGTAAGTTCATTTGAGAATCAATTAAGACAAAGAAGATTAGGAAATGTGGTTTTGTTAGAAATAAGTTTCTCTATGCCTGAAAATTTAAGAGAATTAATTACAAATGCATTAGATGTAAAGGAATCTAATATGGTTTTATCAAAAGATATATTAGATATTTCTTCTGTATTAGAAATAGCAAATAAAGCTAATAAGAAACTTTTATGGAAAAAATATGAACCAAGATTTCCTGAAAGAATAAAAGATGCAAATAATGATTGTTTTGCGGCAATAAGGAAAAAAGATATAATTATACATCATCCATATGAAAGTTTTGATGTAGTGGTTCAATTTTTGAGACAAGCAGCAAAGGATCCTAAGGTATTAGTAATTAAACAAACTTTGTATAGGACTACTAGAGAAAATTTGGGAATAGTAGAAGCATTGGTTGAGGCTGCAGAAGAAGGAAAATCCGTTACAGCATTAGTAGAACTTAAGGCACGTTTTGATGAAGAAACCAACATTAAAGTATCTAAGTATCTGGAAAGACACGGGGTTCAAGTGGTATATGGCTTTGTAAACTTGAAAACACATGCTAAGGTTTCATTAGTGGTTAGAAGAGAAAGAAAAGGATTAAACACATACGTTCATTTTGGAACAGGAAACTACCATATAACAACTGCTAGGATCTACACCGATTTATCCCTATTCACATGCCATAATGATATAGCAAGTGATTCTCAAGCATTTTTCAACATGGCTACAGGATACACTAAACCTAAGAAGTGGAATTACTTAAGTGTAGCGCCAGATAATTTAAG